>QGVC01000371.1 GCA_003242645.1 Pseudomonadota bacterium | reverse complement strand
GCCCACTCCGCCTCCGAAATCTTGCCGGCGCGCTTTTCGTCCCAATACTTCCAGGTGTCGGAGCCGGAGCCCAGAGTCTGCCCCCGCCAGTAGCCGCGCAGCATCGGCCCGGCGGGCACGAAGATCGCCGGGATGTTCATGGAGATGGCGCCCATGAGCAGCCCGGGTGTGGTCTTGTCGCATCCGCCGAGCAGCACGGCGCCATCGATCGGATGCGAGCGCAGCAGCTCCTCCGTCTCCATCGCGAGGAAGTTGCGATAGAGCATGGTCGTCGGCTTGACGAACGGCTCCGAGAGCGAGATGGCCGGCAGCTCGAGAGGAAATCCGCCCGCTTGCAGCACGCCGCGCTTCACATCCTCGGCCCGCGCCCGCAGGTGCGCGTGGCACTGATTGATGTCGCTCCATGTGTTGATGATCGCGATGACGGGGCGGCCGCTCCAGTCCACCGTGTCGTAGCCCATCTGACGAAGGCGCGAGCGGTGGCCGAAGGACCGCAAGTCCTGCACCCCCAGCCAACGGTAGGACCTCAATTGCTCAGGCGTTTTGCGTCGGCCGTTGGCCATACTTCCCCCGTTTCGAGTGCGGACATCACCTGCTGGTCAGCGCCCTTGCCCCGCTACCGGCGAAGCGGACTCTTGCCGTCGGCTCGCGAGAAGCTGAGACACTGCGACGATACCTGCAAATGCGGCGCCAGCAATATCCGTCTCCACCCCCGGATGGACTAGGCAGAACGCCGCCGCAACCAGGAGCACGCTCTGCCATAGCGTCGATGGCCTGAGCAGATATCCATGCAGCCCCGCGGCCAACAGGATACAGCCGGTGGCGGCCGTCGCGAACGACCAAAGTATGGTTGGCCAATCGCCGATCATCAGCAAGGCAGGCTCGTAGACGAACATGAAGGGCACAATGAAGCCGGCCGCTCCGATCCTCACTGCCGCCCAGCCACTCGCCCACAGGTCGGCCTTGGCAAGGCCCGCCGCAGCGAACACCGCCAACGCCACAGGCGGGGTGATCGCCGACAGGATCGCGAAGTAGAAGGCGAACATGTGAGCCGCCGGCGGAATGACGCCCAGCTTGATAATCGCCGGCACAAGCAGCGCCGTCATGATGATGTACGCGGGTGTCGTCGGCATACCCATGCCAAGCACGATGCCGGCCACCATTGTCAGGATCAATGCCAGCAGGAGCGTATCCTGGGCGAGACCGACAACAACTTGCGTGAACACGATGCCGAGCCCGGTCAATGTCACGACACCGATGATGATGCCGGCCGACGCGCAGGCAAGCGCGATGCCAAGCGCATTCCGAGCCCCATCGATCATCGCCTCGATGATGTTCATGAGCCGCACGTTGCCTCTGGTCGAGGCACGCAAGAATGCGATTGGGAAGCAGGCGAGCGTACCTGCAAGTGCAGCGAGCGGTGCACTGTAGCCGGAGTATAGCACCACCAAAATGGTGAGCACTGGAATGAAGAGATGGCCCCGTTGACTGAGAACATCGCTCATTCGGGGCAGCTCGGACCGCGGCACTCCCATAATCCCATGGCGCTTGGCCTCGAAATGAACGGCGAAGAAGCAGGCCACGTAATAGAGGAGTGCCGGAATCAGCGCCCAAATAATAACCTGACCGTAACTGACCTGCAGGAACTCAGCCATGACGAAGGCGGCAGCACCCATGATCGGCGGCATGATTTGACCGCCCGTTGATGCAACCGCCTCCACACCAGCTGCGAAATGTGGGCGAAACCCCGTGCGCTTCATGAGTGGAATGGCGATCGGGCCGTCGACCATCACGTTCGCGACCGCCGAGCCAGAGATGGTGCCGAACAGACTCGATGAGAAAACGGACACCTTCCCCGGCCCTCCGGCCGTATGGCCGGTAAGACTCATGGCGAAATCCATAAAAAGCTGGCCCGTTCCTGTTCGCTCCATGAACGAGCCGAACATCACGAAGATCAGGACGTAAGCAGCGGATACCGAAAGCGGAATTCCGAAAATGCCTTCGGTCGTCATATAAAGCTGGTCGAGCAGCCGCATCGGCTCGACGCCGGCGATGAAAAAGCCGTAGGCGAGAAACACGAGCGCCGTTATTGGCAGCGCGGGACCAAGGACACGCCGGGTGGCTTCCAGGATCATCACAATCAGGATGGTCCCGAATACCATGTCGGCGGTCGTCAAATCATCGACGTAATAGATGCGATTGACGACGTAATCGTAATTGACAAACAGGTGAATAATCGGCGCCGTGGCGAGGACGAGAAGAACATAATCCAGGAGAGTAGGTGGCTGACCAGCCTGCGCGGTCGTTCGCCGATAAATAAGAAACGTTAGCGCCAGCGCAAATAACAGGTGGGTACCGCGAAACAGGATCGCTTCAGGAGCGCCGACCCAGATGAGCCACATGTGATAGAGTGCCATCGAAACGCCAAGCACCCCGATGACAAAGCGGACGATATTCGCGTGGGTCAGCTCGAATTTCATTCCCATTCCCTAATTGCGCGCGCAGCTCCGGGTTGAGCGCTGCGGGCCATATAAGAAAGAGTGAGAAATGGGCCGCCAGAAAAGGCGGCCCATCTGGAATTAATTCACGGTTATGCCGTGCTCCTTGTAGAACTTGGCGGCACCGGGATGGAACGGAACGCCAATGTCCTCGGCCATTTTCTGAGGCGTCAAGCCTGCCATGGCCTTGGACGTAGCCGAGAGGGAATCGACGTTCTCGTAGATCCCCTTGGTCATTTGGTAAACCGTGTCCTCCGGCAGATTGCAGGCCGCTACGATATGGGTGGCATAACCGATGACCTTCACCGGCTTATCCTGCTTCGGATAGGTCCCCGCTGGGATCTCGAGCAGTGTGTAGCCGGGATTGAGCTTTCTCATCTCCTCGAGATCCTCGGACATATCGAGCAGCTTGATGTCGACACCGGCTGCAATGTCCATGATGGACGCCGCGGGAATGCCCGTGCCCAGCGTGAACAGCTGCGCCTGCTTGTCCTTCATCTGGTTGGCCGAGTCCGTATAGGAGACGAAGCTCATCTTCACGTCGGAATAGGTGAGGCCGTGAACTTTCAACCAATGCTGGGTAATGAGTTCGCCTGTATTCCCCCTCGGCTGAGTCGTAATGGCCTTACCTTTGAGGTCTTTCACAGAATTGATTCCGGATTCCGCCAGCACGACCGCCTGGAAATACTGCGGGTAAAGCGAAGCAACATTGCACACGTTCTTGTGCGGCTCGTTGAACGGCTCATTGCCTCTTATCGCGTCAGCAGTGGTGATCGTATTGCCGAAACCGACCTCAGCCTTGCCGGTCTCAATGGCGCGCACGTTGGCGACACCCGCTCCAGGCAGTGACTGCACCTGCAGCCCGGGAATCATCTTCTCCCAGATGTCCTTTAGCTGTCCGCCGAGCGGGATCCAAATTCCGCCCTGAGGACCGGTCATGAGGCGAACCTGATCCGCTTGAGCCGTTCCGCCCGCGAGGGCAACGGCGGCACCCACGGCTAGAGACGCAAGTTTCCGCTTCACAGACATTTTGGCGTTTCCTTTCCGACGGTTGGCAACAATTCCGCCCGCCGCAGCTCCTGCAGCTGCGGG
>QGVC01000370.1 GCA_003242645.1 Pseudomonadota bacterium | reverse complement strand
AAAATTTTTTGACTCCTTGGCCAACATTTGGGATTTCTCCCTTAACATGACGGTGGTCCTTGATGTTTTAACCATCGTACTCCTCACGTGCTTTGGGTTAATTTGGTTGCAATACGTCTCGGAGCAAAGCCGAGGCTACTCGCGCCAATACTCCCCAATCCATTCCGCCGGCAGAAAGCGGTAGCGTGTGAGGCGTGGAATGCGACCTACTCGCGAGCGCTTCTTCGGATCATGCTCGCCGAGCATTGCCGATGCCGGGGTGATTGAGCCGTAGAAGACGAGAATTCGGCCCGATGCCGGCCGGCTTGGCTTGCAGAAATAACGGAGAATGCGGGTCCGCGGTAAACACGCGCGGGAGAAGGCGGGACACCATTCGTCCGGCCAGAACGTCACCTCATCGACGGCGCGTGTGAGGAAGTTCTGCTCTTTGCAAGCATAGATGCTCGCAATTTGCTCCGGAGAAGTCGCGTAGAACCGATCGAGAACTGCACTTTCCAGTCCAATGAAATAGCGAACGACGGAGCTGTTGCCATAGCCGAGGTGCGGGTCCTTCCATTCGCGGACCATGCAGAAGCGCCCAGGGTAGGCGAAGAATGGATCGAGGCTGCCAATGACGACCACGTCGAGATCGAGGTAAAGGGTCATGCCCTCCAGGCCGCCGAGATTTTTCTGGAATAATCCAAGCTTCGGCCAATGCCGCCCGAGCTTGGGGTCAAACTCGACGACCGGCATAGGGTGGCATTCGATGTCCGGGCGAATGCCGATAGGATCGTCCGTGAAACAGACGAAGCGGATATTCCAGGTGGTGTTGCGGCGAACCATCGCTGCAAGCCGATTGACCCACTCCGGCCCATAGCGTGTGCCCCATTTCATGCACACCACGTTCGCGCGTTTGGTGTCCTGCGCGCGTTCGAACAACGGCTTCCAAATGGCCTCGCTCGAACCGCCTACCTGAGGTTGGGAAATCAGCGCGCCTGAGGACTTAAGCTGAGGAGTGCCCCAGGTGGTCGGTGTCGCCGCGTCCTCAGCCGTGCATCTATCCTCGATGCGCTGATACCTTGCCCAGGGAAGCCGCCTCGCAATCATTGCGCGTCACCCGTGAGAACATTACGAGTACCTGCGACGGCACCATTGCGGGGCAAGCTTGTGGCAGGCTGACTTCAGGGCGGTTATCGACAGACGCCCTCG
Organism: Pseudomonadota bacterium; assembly: GCA_003242645.1. Next base: position 2,409 of record QGVC01000370.1, on the reverse strand, counting down.
GCAATGCGTTCAAGTGAAGCCACCAACTAGGCAGACTTATCCAAGCCGATTTGGCTCGCTGGAATAGGGCATCCGACTGGTGTGTTTGGACGGCAGAAATCTGCAAACCAAACGAGGTTCAGCGCGCGAGAAGGCAACTTCAATTCCGTGATAGGGTCGGTAGACCGTTGGCCTTGGGGGCAGGCCGTTCAAGCGGCCAAGCAGCACTTCTTGTACTTCTTCCCCGACCCACAGGGGCAAGGATCGTTGCGGCCGATCTTGGGGCTGGAGCGAACGAACGGAGCGATGGGCCGATGGTGGTGGTGATGATGGCCGTGGTGGTCATGGCCACAGCCGCAAGCGTCATCATGAACGTGGTCGTGATGGGCCTTCGTTGCGTCGCTGGGGTTCTTCGTCTGGGTGCTCATCGGCTCAGGCCCTCACTGCTTGGTATTCCCGCAATATAGTGTGGGCTGGCTGTCCAGTAGACGCCTGTTGGTCGCACCCCGGCGGCTGTTGCAGTCGTCCAGGGATTGTCGTAACGGCTCGTCATGAAAGACAGCGTCCTCATTCTCGATTTCGGCTCCCAGTTTACGCAGCTCATTGCGCGGCGCGTGCGCGAGGCCGGCGTGTACTGCGAGATCCTTCCTTTCAATAAAGCCGAGGAGGGGCTTCAGCGGCTTCAGCCGAAAGCGATCATTCTCTCCGGCGGCCCGGCAAGCGTGTACGAGCGGGATACGCCCGCCGCGCCGGATGTCGTCTTCCGCGCAGGTTTGCCGGTGCTCGGCATCTGCTATGGCGAGCACACCATCGTTGCCCAGCTTGGGGGCGAGGTGAAACCGGGTTCGCGTCGGGAGTTTGGCCGCGCCGAAATCGAGGTGGTCGATGACAGCCCGTTGTTCCAGGGCGTCTGGCCCAAGGGGACGCGGGATCAAGTCTGGATGAGCCATGGCGACCACGTTGCCAGCCTTCCGCCAGGTTTCCGAGTGATTGCGGTCTCCGAAGGGGCACCATTCGCGGCTATCGCCGATGAAGAGCGCCGCTTCTACGGCGTGCAATTCCACCCTGAGGTGGTCCATACGCCAAGGGGGGCGGAGCTGCTGCGCAATTTCGTGGTCGGGATCGCCGGCTGCCGCGGCGACTGGAGCATGCGGGCGTTTCGCGACGAGGCGGTCGTGCGCATCCGCGAGCAGGTCGGCGAGGGCAGGGTCATTTGCGGACTATCGGGTGGAGTCGATTCTGCCGTGGCCGCGGTGCTGATCCACGAGGCAATCGGCGACCAGCTCACCTGCATCTTCGTCGATCACGGCCTGCTGCGGCAGGGCGAGGCCGAAGAGGTCGTCACGCTATTCCGCGGACATTACAACATCCCGCTGGTCCACGTTGATGCGGAGGACAGGTTCCTGGCCGCCCTTCAGGGCAAGAGCGACCCTGAGGAGAAGCGCAAGACGATCGGCCATCTCTTCATCGACGTCTTCGAGGAGGAAGCAAAGAAGCTCGGCGGTGCCGAATTCCTTGCCCAGGGCACCCTCTATCCAGATGTTATCGAGAGCGTCTCGTTCACTGGCGGTCCTTCGGTCACGATTAAATCCCACCACAACGTCGGGGGCCTGCCTGAACGCATGAAGCTGAAGCTTGTGGAGCCGCTGCGCGAACTGTTCAAGGATGAGGTTCGCGCATTGGGCCGCGAGCTGGGGTTGCCGGAGAGTTTCATTGAACGACATCCTTTTCCCGGCCCAGGCCTTGCCATTCGGGTGCCAGGAGAGGTCACCCGCGAGAAGCTCGACATTTTGCGGCAGGCCGATGCGATTTATCTGGAGGAGATCCGCAAGGCGGGTCTCTACAAGGAAATATGGCAGGCTTTCGCGGTGCTATTGCCCGTGCGCACAGTGGGCGTGATGGGCGATGCACGCACTTACGAGTACGCCTGCGCTCTTCGGGCCGTGACCTCGACGGACGGCATGACGGCTGACTACTACCCCTTCCCGCACGAGTTCCTCGGCCGCACCGCGACGCGGATCATCAATGAGGTGAAGGGCATCAATCGGGTTGTTTACGACATCACCTCCAAGCCGCCAGGCACTATTGAGTGGGAATGAGGCACCTCCACCAAGAAAAGGCGCTGTTTCTCCTGGGTTTTCCACGCGCAAAAAAAAGCCCCTCAGCACGAAGGCTGGGGGGCTGAGAGCCTCGGCCCGGCGGGGACACCGGGGATGGATCCGGGCCGAAGGCAGATGGATTAGTAGATGCAGGCGAGATACTTGGTCTTCCAGAAGAACTTTCCTGTGGTCTTCCATTTGTAGAAGTAGTAGTCGCAGTCTTTGTAGTAGACGTAATGGGGTTTATGCCACTTGTGCCATTTGAAAACGTAGTGCTTGTGGGGATGATGCTTGTGGCCATGGGCGAAAATCTTGGTCTTTGCTTCAGCTC
>QGVC01000369.1 GCA_003242645.1 Pseudomonadota bacterium | reverse complement strand
AGAAGATGTCGACCGCGTAATCGGTTGTGCCGCCGCCAGGTGGGGCAACATACGAAATGAGGCCCGGCAATCTCAGGCCGCGTGCGTCGACGCCGAAACGGTGAGCGTAGTAATCGCACAGCAACTCGCCCGCGACTTTGGTCACCCCATAAATGGTGGTCGGGCGCTGAATGGTAACCTGCGGGGTGCGGTCACGAGGCGTTGTCGGTCCGAAAGCGCCGATTGAGCTTGGAAAAAACACGCTACAGCGACAACGACGGGCGACCTCGAGCACATTGTAGAGGCTGCCCATATTGACGCTCCAGGCGACCTGCGGCTTCGCCTCGGCTGTCGCCGACAAAAGCGCCGCGAGATGGTAAATGGTGCCGACGTCGTGCCGCCGGACGATTTCCTGGAGCTGAGAGATGTCGGTGCAGTCGAGGTGCTCGCTGGAAAACCCAGTGGAGCCAGCAAACGGCTCGACGCGCACGTCGGAGGCAATCACCTGGTCGTTGCCGTATCGGCTGCGTAGCGCCGGCACCAGCTCCGAACCGATCTGACCCAGCGCGCCCGTAACCAAGATCGGACGCGATCTGGCAGGCGGCGCCGCCATTCCAGCGTTCTCCTCAATCGGATCAGGTCTCTAAGTCGTGTCAGGAGCCGCCGTTGCTGCCGGCAGGGACCGGCTCTAGCGCCGGGGCTTCATTCATTAAACGCACGACCTCATCATCCGGTACCTGATGAAAATCGTCATAGTGCATGCCAATGGCGTAGAACGGCTCCGGCATCTGCAGGCAGACCACGTCATCGACCTCATCCCGCAGCTTCTCAATGGTGTCTGCCGGTGCGACAGGAACGGCGAGGATCAGCTTCAGCGGGTTCCGGCGCTTGAGGGCCGCAATGGCAGCCCGAATGCTGGCCCCTGTTGCAATGCCGTCATCGACGATAATGAGGGTGCGCCCATTGAGCGGCACCCGCGGACGACCTGAGAGATAGACCTGCCTGCGTCGCTCGATTTCGACCAGCTCCTCCTTGGCGCGCTCGTCGATGTACTCCCTGGTGAGCCCGGCCAGCTGCATCACGTCATCGTTAACGACGATTTCCGGCTGGTCGCCATCCACGACAGCTCCTGCGGCCAGCTCCGGCTGGTAAGGCACGCCAATCTTGCGGACGAGCACGAGGTCCAGCGGCGCGCCGAGCGCCTTGGCCACCTCGAGGCCGACGGGCACTCCACCGCGCGGCATCGCCAGAACGACGGGATCGGCCGGCTTCAGCTCCTTGACGCGCTCGGCGAGGAGCTTGCCGGCGCTCCTGCGGTCTTTGAATGGATTTGACGCCTTCATTGCACCGATCTCCCGAGATGCGTTTCGAACCAGCGGCCCGTCAGATCGACGACCTGGTCGAGCGCGCCGGGCTCCTCGAAAAGGTGCGTCGCGCCCGGGATGATTTCGAGCCGCTTCTCACAGGTGAGCCGCTCCAGCGCCTGCTCGTTGAGCTCGATCACCCCGTAATCGGCGCCTCCCACTATTAGCAAAGTCGGCGCGCGGACGCTCGGCAGATAATCGCCGGCCAGATCCGGGCGGCCGCCGCGGGAGACAATGGCCTTCACATCGTCGGGCGCCTGCGCCGCTGCGACGAGCGCGGCCGCGGCGCCCGTGCTGCTTCCGAAAAGGCCGATGTCGAGGTTCGCCGCCTCCGCGTTCTCCCGCGCCCAGCGGACCGCTTCTGCAACGCGGGTGCCGAGCAGCGGAATGTCGAAAACATTGGCTCGATAGGCCGCCTCGTGCTCCGTCAGCAAATCGAAGAGCAATGTGGCAAGCCCCCGGCTGTTCAGCTGATGAGCCACGTGGGTGTTGCGGGGACTGAGCCGGCTCGACCCGCTGCCGTGGGCAAAGATAACAAGCCCGATTGCGTTCTCTGGAATCCGGAGAATGCCTTCGAGGTGATGACTGCCGACCTCGACAGTGGCTTCGCGTGTCTGCTCGAGTTGAGTCATGGCGGCCTCACTGGTTGTTCGTGGAGGCTCGATCGCTCTCAGCGACTCCGCATCGCATGATGGACGTTGGGCTCTGCAACGGCCGCGTGCATTGATGGTTGTCAACGCAAGAACACCTGAGACGCGCTCGTTTTCCATCGATTGACTGCGACAGAGCCGCGCCGTGGCCGTTCACAACGCAGAGGTTGCCGAGCTGTTCAACCGCCTCGCCGATCTCCTGGAGATCGAGGGGGCGAACGTCTTCCGCGTGCGAGCCTATAGGCGGGCCGCACAGACGATCGAGGATCTGCCCGTGAGCGTCGCCGAAATGGTCGAGCAGGGGCAGGACCTCTCCAAGCTCCCCGGTATCGGGCGGGATCTCGCCGGCAAAATCGAGGAGATCGTCAAGACAGGTAAATTCACTGCGCTGGAGGAGGTGACGGCGCGCCTTCCATCGAGCCTGGCAACCCTCGTGGCAGTGCCGGGGCTTGGGCCAAAGCGCGTCCAGCTCATCCACGACAAGCTTGGCGTCCGGTCCCTTGAGGATCTTGCGGCGGCGGCGCGCGCCCACAAGCTTCGCACGTTGCCTCGGTTCAGCCCGAAGCTCGAGGCTCGCATTCTGGAGGAGTTGGAGCGGCACCGCACGACCGAGCGCCGATTCAGGATTGCCACAGCCGCGGAATTCGCCGAGGCGCTACGCGCCTATATGCAGCGCTGTCCCGGTGTCGATCAGGTCGTGGTGGCGGGCAGCTACAGGCGTTGCAAGGAGACCGTCGGCGACCTGGACCTGCTCGTGACTTGCGCAAAAAGTAAGCCCGTCATCGAGCACTTCGTTGCCTACGAGGATGTCGCTGAAATCGCTGCCAAGGGCTCGACACGCGCCGCCATTGCGCTGAAAACGGGCCTGCAGGCAGATATTCGTGTTGTTCCCGCCAAGAGCTATGGCGCTGCGCTGCACTATTTCACCGGTTCGAAGGACCACAACATCCATATTCGGAAGCTCGGGCAGGCGAGGGGCCTCAAGATCAACGAGTATGGAATTTTCCGCGACGACAAGCGGATAGGCGGGCGCACCGAGGAGGAAGTTTTTGCCGCCGTCGGGCTGCCCTATATCGAGCCGGAGCTCAGGGAGGATCGCGGTGAGATCGAGGCAGCACAACAAGGTCGGCTGCCGAAGCTGGTGACATTGGCCGACATTCGCGGCGATCTGCACTGCCACACCAATGCATCGGACGGAAAGAATACGCTGGTGCAAATGGTCGAAGCCGCCAGAGCCCGCGGCTACGAGTACCTGGCTATTACCGACCACAGCAAGCACGCTACGGTCGCGCGCGGTCTTGATGAAAAGCGCCTGTCGAAACAGCTCGACGAGATCGACCGCCTGAACGATAGCCTGGATGGCTTCCGCGTCCTGAAATCTTGCGAGGTGGACATTCTGGCGGACGGCACGCTGGATTTGCCGGACCGCATTCTGAAGCGGCTCGATTTCGTTGTCTGTGCCGTTCATTACAAATTCGACATGGACGCCAAGTCGCAAACCGAGCGGATATTGCGCGCCATGGATAATCCCTATTGCAAAATTTTGGCGCATCCCACCGGGCGCCTGTTGCTGGATCGTGCGGGCTATGCGTTGGAAATCGAGCGCGTGCTGCGG
>QGVC01000368.1 GCA_003242645.1 Pseudomonadota bacterium | reverse complement strand
CAGCCCTCTACGCAGCCGGCGCCCGCGCCATCTTCGGCCCCGGCACCAATATTCCGGAGGCGGCTGCCGATCTCATCGAGAAGCTCAACGCCGAGCTGGGCTACGGCCCGCGGCAGGCGGCGGAGTAGAGTTCGAGTGGCATTGGGCAGGAAAAACCCTCTCATTTAACGGGAGGCTTGTCAGCAGCACTGTTTTTGGCTGGTCACGGCGACAGCCGTGCGCGGTGTTGGTATGGGTTTACCTCCGGGAGTCAAAGAGCGCCGGTCATCATGGATGACGTGTGGCGAGTAATCGAGCCAGAGTTCAACTCGCCGATTGGGTCTGCTCGACGTGCGCGTGCTCGGCAACTGGAGTGTTCGTACATGCAACTCGCAGCGGCGCACAGCGGACGCATCGATCTGAGACAAACGAGGGTCACGCGACTTGGCCGAGCATCTCGACGGCGCCCGCGCGGACGCTCCTCTCAGAACGCGAAGGCTGCCCCCAGATTAGGGGCTGGTACCCTGTGGCCACGCCGGTGCTGCGGACGACGACCGGCTGCTCGCCCTAGTGCCACCGCCTGCCCAAAGGCCTGCTTGAAGATTGCTGCGGTCCATAGGCCACACCCTCCACAGGTGCCTCGATCTTCTTGGGGAACTTGCTCCACTTCGCCACGCACCCTTGCCATCCGCTCCATCGACCTGTATTCACGGCCACGAGGGCCCGTAGCTCAGCGGTAGAGCATCTGACTTTTAATCAGAGGGTCGCTGGTTCGATTCCAGCCGGGCTCACCAATGTTTTCAATGGCTTAGCGCATTCTTCAGCTCCTCCGAAAAGTCCGGTGTGTCCAAAAGTGTGTCCAGAACACTTGCGAACGGACGCAAATGGTCGACATTGATGTGCGCATAGCGATTGGCCATTGACTCCGATTTCCACCCTGCTAACCCTTGCAGTGCCCAAGTTGGCACGCCCTTCTGCCGCAACCAGGAGGCCCAGGTGTGCCTCAGATTACGCCAAGCGCGCGCGTTCACACGCTTGAGCGGCCTGCCGCGGTAGCTAAAGACGTGCGTCGGGCATTGCCCTTGCACGTGAACCAGCACTGCCCGAGCTAAGTTGTTAAGCGGCGCCGTTAACGGCTCATCGTTCTTCGTGCGCTCGATACGAGCCACGTGACCCTCGACATCGGACCATTTGAGCCCAAGAACGTTACCCATCCGCAAGCCGGTAGCCAGCGAGAACAACATTACTGGCGGATGAGCGGCGGCAATTCCCGCGGGAGTTTCCTAACCTGTTCCTCCGTAAGCCACCGCACGCGACCTCGCGTTCTGCATTGCATCAAGCAATGTGGGTCGCGACGCTATCATCTCGTCCAGAAGAGCTTTTAGCTTCGGTAGATGGTCAATCACAAAATCCGTACATCTGCCTATGCCTTCGCAAATTGACGGCATGCGCTCCAGTCAATCCGCAAAGCTTATCAGTCGAACAACTCGTCAATACGCCACGGGCATCTGGCGTCAACTTCGACGAAAATAGGACCGAACCATCGTCCGTGAAACTCACCAAGCCAGCATCGAAAGCTGCATCCCAAAGCGCTGAGAGGAGAAGGCCGTTGTGAACGTCGAGACGATGGGCATCGTTATCGCATTGAGACCACGGTACGATATGAGACGCCCGCAAGAGCGCTGGATCGGAGATTCCGGTCATTGGGCATCGACCGCCCCAGTAGGCCAGCAGAGCTTCCCGGAAGATTCCTTGACCGACACGCTGCACGACCAGGCGTTCGGCTTCCGTGGTGCGCGACATGCCGGCAGTTTGCTTCGGGAATTGCTCCAGCGGTGCGTCGGGTAGGCTAACGCCAAGGCGAGCGACCGCCTGGGCCTGGTGCCGGTAGAGTCTAATCGGCTTGCCATCGATCCTGAAAACTTGGCACGTCTCTGCGCACAGCGTGCCGTCGGCAATCAGCTCGTCGATGTAGGATCCCCACTCGAAGTGTGGATTGATGCTGATCAGCGGCTCTGGCCAAAACTTGCGACTGGCATAAATGTCAGCGAGCTGCTGCTTGATGTCTGGAGCGCGTATATGGGTGAATGAGCGAGCAAAGCGCTAGTCACTGACCAGAAAACGGTCGAGATCAAAAACGTCCATTGACCCTCCCTGCGGGTTGAGCCACTGCAAGCCAGCAAACTATGAAGCCACACCCTAGTCCTAAAATTCTCCGTAGTGTGATCATGTGTGAAGGTCTAGAGGGGCGGTGGGCTCGGTGCATCGTTGCAATGCCGGGTAATGCAACCAGAGACTATCAAACCACAAATCCGTAGCCGACTTGCACAATCTGCTCCCGCCGTTCGCATCGCCCGCAAGTGGAAAGGGAATCGAAGTGGCTTTGGGCAACTACCATTCACTGAGCGGCTTCAGAGATCAACTACTCGCAGCTGGTTGTTGGTCGCACTTGGGTGACGACCCCAGATCCATCTTACGGTATTCACCGGGCAGGATCTCTAACCCTCCTGGTCCTGGGTTTGGAAAGCACTGCTCCGTCTGTATGAATTCGACCACTGGATGGTCGGTTGCCAGCCCTACACTACACGCCACAGATTGTTGTCATGCCAATCTTGACCAACAATATGCCAACGAAATACGTGAACAGAAGGGAACAAACAGAGATCATTCGGAATCAATTTGCAAATACTGAGGGTAGCGCGCGTGCCTCGGAAGCAAGGGGTCCGGAATTCGAAGCTCCCGTTCCGGCCCGCGTCGGCGCGCTTGCTGACCAGTTCCTTTTCCGCCGTCCGGCAGCTGTTGTGCCTCGCGTGTGGAATCCTCCAGGGAATGCCACCGTGATAGGATCGGCCCTACTCCAGATACACCCTTGAGAGCTCTCCTTCAGCGCTGTGATGGCGGCCATCAGATTTGTGTCCACTTTTGGGCAAGCCCTCGCCCAAGAGACTTGCTCGGAGTGTCTCATCCTAGGAACGTGTCGAGTCCTCCGGACCGCGATTGGGGCTGACGATGCAATCTTGAGTCGTAACATGTCGCCACTGTGTCCAAAAGTGTGCTGTTGAGAATTGTGCGGCCATTGATTTGTTGTGTTTCTTGGTGGATGCTTGGTAACAGGTGCAGTCTAAGTGCCTGATATTGAAGGGTTTTCCTTTATACCCAACCGACTTTTGATCAGAGGGTCGCTGGTTCGATTCCAGCCGGGCTCACCAACGAGAATGGGATGCCAGCTTTTCCTCTCAAAAGTTTGATCGTCTCCGGTATCGAGGGGCAGCACGGAGGATCAAGAAGCTCATCAGAGAATGCCGCGCTCTCAGGCGCGCGGGTAATACATTTTCTCCCTCAAATTACCGAAGGCGCTTTGATGCAACAACCGCGGATGCGGCGAGCAATGTCAGCAAGATACGCGAGGGCTCAAGAGACTTTGCTCCTTCGCCTCGACACAGCTCGAGAAATGCCGAAGAGGACAGCGGCGGGAACCAGCGCAATGAGAGAATACTGCGCCGCATGCGCCCAGACCGCTCTCTCGTAAACAGCCCTGACGTCTGGATCTGATGCTGGTAAGTCGAGTGGAAACACGGGCCAGTTGATGCCGGCGACGTAGGCGACGCCAGCGATCCAGAGACAAGCGAG
>QGVC01000043.1 GCA_003242645.1 Pseudomonadota bacterium | reverse complement strand
TCGTTCTTCTTTTTTTTTTTTTTTTATTACTCGGCCCCCCCCCGATTCTTCCCCTCTCCTCTTCGTCGGCGGCGTCGGTTGTTTATAAGAGACGGGAGTTCGACTACTGCTGCTGCCACGCCTGCTTTGCGCTGACCGAGGCCGGGTACGAGACCATCATGGTCAATTGCAACCCGGAGACCGTCTCGACCGACTACGACACGTCCGACCGCCTCTACTTCGAGCCGCTCACGGCCGAGGACGTGCTGGAGATCATCCGCACCGAGCAGTCCAACGGCAAGCTCAAGGGGGTGATCGTTCAGTTCGGCGGGCAGACGCCGCTGAAGCTTGCGAGCGCGCTGGAGGAGGCAGGCGTGCCCATCCTTGGCACCTCGCCGGACGCCATCGACCTCGCCGAGGACCGGGATCGTTTCAAGGCGCTGATCGACAAGCTCGGCCTGAGGCAGGCCGAAAGCGGCATTGCACATTCTCCGGCAGAGGCCCGCGCCGTGGCGGAGACGATCGGATACCCCGTCATGATCCGGCCGTCCTATGTGCTCGGCGGCCGGGCTATGGAGATCGTGCGCGACGCGGGGGAGCTCGACCGGTATGTTGCGCGGCTGTCGGCGACGCTCGACCGGCCGTCTGAGCTGGTCGTCTCGGAGCGGCGGCCGCTTCTGATCGACCGCTACCTGTCTGATGCCATCGAGGTCGACGTCGACTGCATCGCCGACGGCAAGGACACGTTCATTGCCGGCATCATGGAGCACATTGAGGAGGCTGGCATCCACTCAGGCGACTCGGCCTGTGCCCTGCCACCCCACTCGCTCGACGCGGAGACCATCGCGGAGCTCGAGCGGCAAACGCGAGAGCTTGCGTTGGCGCTCAATGTCGTCGGCCTCATGAACGTGCAGTTCGCCATCAAGGATGGCAAGGTCTACATCCTGGAGGTCAATCCGCGCGCGAGCCGCACGGTGCCTTTCGTCGCCAAGGTGATCGGGATTCCGATTGCCCGCATCGCCGCTCAGGTGATGGCGGGCCGGCCGCTTGCGTCCTTCAACCTGAAGCAGCGGAAGCTTGACCACATCGGCGTCAAGGAGGCTGTATTCCCGTTCGCCCGCTTTGTCGGGGTCGATCCGATCCTGGGGCCCGAGATGAGATCCACCGGCGAGGTCATGGGTCTTGATCGCGACTTCGCGATGGCTTTCGGGAAAAGCCAGATCGCCTCTGGCCAGGCCTTGCCGACCTCGGGGACCGTGTTCGTCTCGGTGAAGGACTCGGATAAGGACCGGATCGTGGCGCCCGTGCGGGATCTGGTCGAAATGGGCTTCCGCATCGTGGCGACGCGGGGGACCAAGCGCCACCTGGAGCAGCATGGGATCCCCTGCGATCTCGTCAACAAGGTGCTGGAGGGGCGGCCACACGTCGTCGATGCCATGAAGAACGGGGAGATCTCGATCGTGTTCAATACGACCGAGGGGGCCCGTGCCCTTGCGGATTCTAAGGACATTCGGCGTACGGCCTTGCTGAATCACATTCCATATTATACAACTCTCGCAGGTGCGATCGCAGTGACGAAAGCCATCAAGGCATTGCAGTCCGATACATTGAAGGTCGCGCCCCTGCAGAGCTATGCTGGAGGGCCCGCTTGATTGCGGGCCTACGTGCATTAGCTTGTTGCGCATCGGGGCTGACCTAACTTCCCCTGGTGAGTGAAATGACGACAGGCGATGCTCCGGCGCACTCTGCGTCGGCGAGGAGACTTTGACTATGACCGAACGCGTGCCCATGACTGCAGAAGGCTATCGGCAGCTTGAGGCCGAGCTGCATCGGCTGAAGTCTATCGAGCGCCCGCGCATCATCCAGGCGATAAGCGAAGCGCGGTCGCACGGCGACCTGAGTGAGAACGCCGAGTACCACGCAGCCAAGGAAGCGCAGGGACTGAACGAGGCGAGAGTAGCGGAGCTTGAGGACAAGCTCTCCCGCGCCGAGGTCATCGATCCCAAGACGCTGAGTGGCGACACGGTCATGTTTGGCGCCACCGTCACGCTCGTCGACGAGGATACCGGGGAAGAGGTGAAGTATCAGATTGTCGGCGACTTCGAGGCGAACGTGCGCCAGGGCCGCATCTCGATCAGCTCGCCGATCGCTCGTGCGCTTATCGGCAGATCGAAGGGCGATTCGGTCGAGGTGACGACGCCCAAGGGGACCCGCTCCTACGAAATCGTAAACGTCGAGTTCAAGTAAGCTCGCTCGTCGAGGCGATTGCCTCGGCCAACTGGTGTGGGAGAATTAAAGTAAGGGGCCCAATCGGGCCCTTTCGCTTGGGATGAGCATATCTGCCAAGGCCCCGGCGACCACTGCGGGGATAGCCCGCCTACGCAGCTCCGACCAGATTGTCGACCAAGCTCTCGAACAACCTCCGGCCGCCCGTCGGCCCGAGCAGCGGGTCTGACGCATTTTCCGGATGCGGCATCAGGCCGAGCACGCGGCGGCGCTCGTCGCAAATACCGGCGATGCTGCGCTGGGACCCGTTGGGGTTGGCCTCCGGTGTCACATTTCCTTGCGGGTCGGCATAGCGAAACACGACACGGCCTTCGCTCTCGAGGCGGTCGAGCGTGTCGGCGTCAGCGAAGTAGTTGCCCTCCGCGTGGGCGGCGATGGCCGGCATGACCTCTCCGCGTTTGAAGCGGCTCGTAAAGATCGTGTCCGGCTGCTCGATCCGAAGCCATACCTCCTTGCAGACGAACTTGAGCGAAGCGTTCCGCATCAGCACACCCGGAAGAAGCCCGGATTCGCAAAGGATCTGAAACCCATTGCAGATGCCGAGCACCGGTGTGCCGGCTTTGGCCTTGGCGATCACGTCCCGCATGATGGGCGAGCGCGCGGCCATGGCGCCACAGCGCAGGTAGTCGCCGTAGGAGAACCCGCCGGGCAGCACGATCAAATCCGTTGGCGGGACTTGCGTCTCGCTGTGCCAGACGAACTGGGGTTTGCGCCCGGAGACGGACTCCAACACGTCCGCGACGTCGTGTTCGCGATTGGTTCCAGGAAAAATGATGACGGAAGCCTTCATGCCGCCCTGCTGTGCGAGGAAATCAGGCTAGGCCCGATCGATTGTATCAGCCCTCGATCTCGTACCTATAGTTCTCGATTACCGTGTTCGCGAGAAGTTCGCGGCACATGCGCTCGACTGTCTCACGGGCTTCCGCCTGGCTGCTCGCAGCAAGCTCCACTTCGATGAATTTGCCTTGCCGGACGGATTGAACCCCGCCTATCCCCAGCGCGGCAACGGCGTTCTCGATGGCCTTGCCCTGCGGATCGAGAACGCCGTTCTTCAAGGTGATGATGATGCGAGCTTTCATTTCACAAGCGAAAGGTGAGTGTCGTGCCGGGGACGCGAGTAGCTCATGCCGTTGTCCTCGGCAATGATTCGCTGCTCTTCAGGCCGAAGTTATGCTCAGTTCGGCTTCCCGCCGGGATTGGAGGCTACCAGCACCGGCACGACCCCCTTCACCGGCCGGTTGTCGGTAAACACGCCGAGGCGGCGGGCAACCTCTTGGTAGGCCTCGAGCAATCCACCCATGTCGCGGCGGAAGCGGTCCTTGTCGAGCTTTTCGGATGTCCGGATATCCCACAGCCGGCAGCAATCCGGGCTGATCTCGTCGGCAAGGACGATCCGCATCTGATCGTTGTCCCACAGCCGCCCGAACTCGACCTTGAAGTCGACGAGCCGGATGCCAATGCCGAGGAACAGGCCCACCAGGAAGTCGTTGATCCGCAGCGCGAGCTGCATGATCTCGTCGATCTCGTGCGGCGTCGCCCACCCGAAGGCCGTGATGTGCTCCTCGGAGACGAGCGGGTCGTTGAGATTGTCCGCCTTGTAGTAGAACTCCACGATCGAGCGGGGGAGCTGCATACCCTCTTCGAGGCCCAGCCGCTGGGACAGAGAGCCGGCGGCCACGTTCCGCACCACCACCTCAAGGGGAATCATCTCCACCTCGCGAATGAGCTGCTCGCGCATGTTGAGGCGGCGAATGAAGTGTGTCGGCACGCCGATCTCGCCGAGCTTCACGAAGATGTACTCGGAAATCCGGTTATTGAGCACACCTTTGCCTTCGATCAGGGCGTGCTTCTTGTTGTTGAAGGCCGTGGCATCGTCCTTGAAGTGCTGGATAAGGGTGCCGGGCTCCGGCCCCTCATAGAGCACCTTGGCCTTGCCCTCATAGATGCGACGGCGCTTGTTCATGGGTATGCCTCTGAAGTGAGCCATTATGTTCTTTCTTTTATATAGGGGACCGGAACCTGGCCAACGGACCTATCCCGACCGGGTCCGGGCTGCTCTCTCTGTCGGCAGCGCGCCGCCTTTCACGCGGCGAGGCATGTGGCCAGGACCCGGAAAGAAAGATCTCGGCGGGACACTAGCCGAACACGGGGGGAGAAACAATCTTAACGAGGAGGCCAGTTGCCGCGTGGCTAATGCGACGCAGCAGGCGTTGATCTCGCCACAGCCAGCGTTTATGGCTTCGCTCTCGCGGCTATTGTGGAGGGGTGCCGGGGCTCTGGCGTTCGAGTTCCTAAAGTAAAACGAGGCAGATCTGGAGCAAACCGAATGACGGCTTTTGACGAACGCGAAAAAGCTTTCGAGAAGAAGTTCGCTCACGACCAGGAGCTCAAGTTCAAGGCCGAAGCCCGCCGCAATAAAATGCTAGGCGAATGGGCAGCAGGACTTCTCGGAATCACCGGGGAGGCGGTCGAAGACTACGTGAAGGCTGTCGTGAGGGCAGATCTGGCTCAGAAGGGCGACGAGGACGTCTTCCAGAAGATTCGGGCCGACTTCGACGCGAAAGGCGTGGCTGTGAGCGACCAAGAGCTGCGCAACAAGATGCAGGAGTTCCTCGCAATAGCTGTGGAGCAGGTTGAGGCCAGCCGGACCTGACCTCTTGGTGGCTCTGCAACTCGTGAGAAGCCGCCGGACTCAGTCCTTGTCGCCCGGCGGCAAGACTTCCAGGATCGCAGCGCCGTCGAGCTCGCTCTTTCCCTGGGCCACGAGCATCCGGAATAGCGTGAGCGCCTGAACCGCCATCGGCATGGCGAGGTGCCGGCTCCGGGCCGCCTCGTTCAGCATCTCCAGGTCCTTGAGAACCTGTCTGGCGTACCCCGTAGGGGTCCAATCGCGGGCGATCATGCGCCTCATGAGCACCGGCAGAAGGTTCGAGCCGGCGTATCCTGGCGCGAGGGCCTGGGGAATCTTCGAAGCATCAACGCCGTAGCACTCGGCCAGCCGCAGGGCCTCGGCAATGACGCAGTAGTTCGTCAGCACCAGCGTCTGGTTGACGAGCTTGGTCGCCTGGCCGGCTCCCGGGCCGCCCATGTGGGTGAACGTCCCGAGCTTGGCCATGAGCGGGGCAACCTTGGCGATCGCCTCATCCGAGCCGCCGGCCATGATAGCGAGCGTTCCCGCTTCTGCGGCGCCGGGGCCACCCGAGACCGGAGCATCCACCATACTCACACCAGCCCGCTCGGCAAGGAGGTTGGCGAGCCGCCGCGTCGTCTCAATCTCAGTGGTCGAATGGTCGACGAAGACCTTCCCGCGCACGTTCGAAGCGCTGAGCAACCCCTGAGGGCCTTCCACCACCTCCACGACGGCTGCGGTCGAGGTCACGCAAGCGAGAATCACATCAGCCGCGTCCGCGAGCTCGGCGGGTGACGCGGCGCGCTCGACGCCGAACTGTACGGCCGCATCCATTTTCGCGGCGTCGATATCGTAGCCGATGACGCGGTGCCCGGTCGCGATCAACCGGCGCGTGAAGCCGGTGCCCATCAACCCAAGCCCGATGAAACCGACGACCGGATTTGTCATGGCTCTCTTTCCTCCGTCCTCGGATCGTTAACCGCACGGTAGCCGAGATTTCGTTTTTTGACATTCATGCACGATTGCTGATCGAACTATGCTCGCCACGCGCCGGATTTTCGGCCTATATTGTCCGACGGGGGAGTATGTTCGGCAGCGGAGCCTGAGGCTCCGGGAACGGGGGATGATATGCGAATCGCAACAATCGCTCTGGCCCTCTCGGCCGTGCTGGCGGGAACGGCTGCTCATGCAAGCTGCCCAGGGAAGCCCAACGCGCTCGGAGTGTCGCGCACGGTCGAAATCGATACGACCGGCGGGCCGGGCTTCGGGTTCGAGCAGTACCGGGTTCACGATTTCCTCTTGCCCAAAGAGGTCATCCTGACGTTCGATGACGGACCATGGCCAGAGACGACGCGGGCCGTTCTGGATGCCCTCGATGCGCATTGCACAAAGGCGACCTTCTTCATCATCGGGAAGCATGCCCTCTGGCACCCTGACATTCTGAAGGATGTGGCCGCGCGGGGACACACGATCGGCAGCCATACATGGTCCCACGCCAACTTGCGGAAGATGAAGAATGTCAAGGCCAAGGAGGAAATCGAGAAGGGCCTCAGCGCGATAAGGATTGCGCTCGATAGCGCTCCCGCACCGTTCTTCCGCTTCCCCTATTTGCAGGATCCAAAGGAGCTGATCGACTACCTGGGCTCGCGGAACATCGCCATTTTCTCGCACGACATCGACAGCTTCGACTTCAAATTCCGAAAGCCGGATGCGCTGGTGAAGTCGGTGATGAGCAAGCTCGGCAAGAAGGGGAAGGGCATCGTGCTCATGCACGACTTCCAAAAGGTCACCGCCAAGGCGCTGCCGGATTTGCTCGATCAGCTGGCGGCAGAGGGCTACAAGGTCGTGCACATGACCCCGAAGGATCCGGTTTCGACATTGCAAGAGTATGATCAGCTCGCTCAGGTGGAGGTGAAAGGGCCGGTCGGGTCCGGAAGGCCGACGTCGAGCGTCGTCCGGACGATCAGCACCGGTCAATGATCGTTGGACTGTTGGCTTAACTGAGTTGGCGGAGCCTCTGCAGCTGACGTTTGGAGTCTGGCGAGCTTCTTCTTTCGTAATGCCACCCAGCGCCGGCAGCTGGCGCGGCCGAGGTTGCACGGAATCCGGAAGCTCACTGCCGACTTGGATTGCTCGAGTCCGGCGATCCGGCCATTTCCGCTGAGGTCGAGTGCCGCCTTGCGGACGAGGTCGCCGGCGGTCATCGAGGCCATAAAGGGATTGGCAGCGAGAGCTTCTGCGCTGAGCAGCGCCGAGACCGGCGTGTCGGCGTCGGCCGTCAGCACACGCATGGCGCCGGTTGGTCCGACAAGAAAGGCGAGCCGTAGGTTCACCGACGTGACGTCGAGCCCCTGACTGCCCAAGAACGACGCATTGTCGAGCGTGTAGGCGAGCGCAACCCGGCGTGCAAAATCCGGGTTGACCCTCAGCGCCAGGATCTCCTGGTCGCTCAGACCCGCGACCTCTTCAGGGAAGTGCCGGCGGACCACTTCAAGGAAGGTCGACCTGACGAATTGAAATGGACCCAGCGCCGTTGACCGCGGATTTTTCGCGTCAAGCCGGCCTCCCGATTCCGCAATCATCAGACGATCGAGGAACTCCTGAACGGAGAGGTCCGACTTTTTCGCGTCTCGTGGTGGAGCCTTTACGGGCGGCGGGACTTCCAAGCTCACTTCCAGGGCCGATGGTGCGGACCCGGGAAGCGGAAGACCAAGGACGAAAAGCACCACGAGGGCAGGAATGGTGCAACGAGTGAACAGCACGCGAAGATGCCTGCAGGCCACGGAGATCCTGTTACGATCCATGGACAGACCAACGACAATCGAACACGAAGCAATCTAGCAGGCAAACGCTAGCGCTTGCAGGGAAGTTCCGGGACGGCATGAAAAGCGAGCGACTGAGCCGACGACACATGGTGAGCCGACGGATTACAGCGGGATTCACCGCTTATCAGCGCGCAATGCTGGAACTGCCGCCCACAACGGATCGACGTTGGGTGTCCGGGTCGAGAACGAGCTCCACTCTACGGTCCAGCTGCCAGAGCGTTCGCCGACTGTATTTTGACCGGTCGACGCCCCGATAAGGTTCGGAGCTCCCTTTGGGAATGAGAATGAGCCTGCCCTGGTAACCATTCCGTCTCAGGTAGTCGGCAACTGCCTGAAGTCTCAGGCGGGACAGCTCGATGTTGAAGGCCTCGCTTCCGCGCTCATCGGCATGCCCGGTCAGGACAATGCTCTCTGGCTTCTTCAGTCTCAGGTATTCGCTTAGCAGCTCAACCGCCTTGCGGCCTTGGTCCGTGAACTTTGCTTTCCGGAATACGAATTGGATTGGGACCGGCACGGGCACGTTTTCAGCAGCCTGACCAGTGTTCAGAACCGTCGTGCGGGCGGCAGCAACCATATCCTCGAAGTTGCGCATCATCCGCGCGGGTGGATCCAGCTTCTCGGAGGCTGATTTGATTTCAGCGCTCCTTGGCTCCGCCATTCGCAGCTGTTGTTCGCCCTCCGCCAATCTGGGCTGGCCAGCCTGAATGGCCGAGAGGCCAAGCACCGGTTCCGGGTTCGTGAAATGATGCTCGGTCACCAGCGTCCACTCACCGCGCTCGTCAGCTCGTGTTGTGCCGACGAGCTTGCCATCAGCCGTGACGGTTACCGTCGCGTGCGGCGGAGCAGTGCCGGCAAAAACCGAGACCCCGCCCTCAGGGCTGATGCGCACGACATCGAAAGCGGGGGGTTCGACCTCGCTGCCTTCGCGCGGCTGAACCGCTTCAAGGTCGGAAGGGGTTAATGCGGTCTGCTGAACATTCGACTGCGGCTCGGGCGACTGAGGCGCCGAGACCATATCGAGAAATGCCGGCGTCAAAACCCACGCCGCTGCTGCAACCGGCAGCAGTGCAAGCAGAAAGGGTACAATGAGGCTGCGACGGAACATCGGGGTACGCCTCAACATAAGACTTTGTATCACCTCGAACGCAGTGCTTACAAGGTCTCGCAATGTATTTGTGGAGAGGCGACTGTCCAACCGCGAGCTGCCAGACGAACCGGACAGAATTGCGGAACGTACTATTCGCTCGATAATCCCGCGAAAGCTCGCAGGAAACTTAAGCTCAGCTATAGGTGGAGCTGCAACTCGTTAAGAAATGTTAACGGAGCCATGCCCACATTGGGCACAGCTCCGCACCCGCTGCCGAAACGCTTTGTCCGAAAGAGCCCGCGGCCTACTCGCGATACACGAGCACCGGGATTTTGCTGTGGGTTAGGACGCGCACGGTTTCGCTGCCGAGCAGGAGTCCGGCAATTCCCCGACGCCCATGAGAGCCCATGACGATCAGGTCGCAGCCGTGCGAATTGGCGGCTTCGATGATCGCCTCGTAGGGACTTGCGTGACGAATGTGGACCGCGTTTCGCGGAACCCCCGCCGCCTTTGCTGCATCGGTGATTTTGTTGAGGAAATTCCAGGCGTTGGTCTCGGCGCGCATCTCGTAGTCTTGCTCGGGTATGGCGACGGCCACCTCGCCGATGGCAATAGCTTGCCACGGCGCAGTTACCGTGATCGCGGTGACCCGTGCATTGAGCGCCTTCGCCAGCTGGACGCCGTAGAGAGCGGCACGCTCGGAGAATTCTGACCCGTCCGTAGGGAGAAGAATATGCTTAAACACGGCCAGCTCTCCTTGGTTGTGGTCCAGGCGATTGGTGATCAGGCGATATTACGGATGTGTGAACCGGCTTCAAGGTGTACCGTCCCTCCCGCTTGAGAAGCAGTTAGCGGCCCAAGCGCTATCTAACCTTGACCCGCATCAAGGCTCGCCGGGCAGATCAACGACTGAATGGGATGACGGTTCGCCCTGTGTGAACGCTGACGATCCGAAGGCCCGGGCGCATGCGGAACGGGAGCGCCATGTTTGTGTTGGGCGCGCAGCGGAGAGTTCGCATGCACGAATTGGAGCATGAACATACGCCGAAGGCCATAAGGGATCGGTTGCAGCAGGAGCATCGACCGAACTATCTGAGGGATTGGGTCTACGGCGGCATCGACGGCGCGGTGACAACGTTCGCGGTTATCTCGGGTGTCGCAGGAGCTAGTCTGTCCTCGGGCATTATCCTCATCCTAGGGATCGCCAATCTCGTCGCTGACGGCTTCTCCATGGCGGCCGCGAATTACAGCGGCACCAAGACCGAGGTTGATGATCTGCATCGGCTGGCCGAAGTCGAGCGGCGACACATCGCGCTCGTCCCGGATGGAGAGCGCGAGGAGATCCGCCAGATCCTGATGAGCAAGGGACTCACTGGCGGGGCGCTCGAGGATGCTGTGGCCGCCATCACCTCCAACGAGAAGGTTTGGATCGAGACAATGCTGGCCGAGGAGTATGGCCTCTCCCGCGTGCTGCCGAGCCCGCTGATCGCTGGCCTTTACACCTTTTGGGCATTCGTGACCTGCGGAGCGGTGCCGCTCATCCCATTCCTCCTGGGAGTGCAGAATGCGTTCCAATGGGCTATCGTTGCGACAGGCGCGACGTTCTTCATCATCGGGTCCATCAAGAGCCGCTGGTCGCTCGCGCCCTGGTGGCGCTCCGGCTTTGAGACACTCGCGATTGGCATGAGCGCAGCCGGCATTGCTTATGTTGTAGGCTACGCGCTGCGCGAGCTCCTGGGGATTGATGTCTGAGGCGGATTGTCACTGCGGCGCCTGCTTGCTCGATCCCAGCAGGCGTTTGCGCAAAATCAAAACCAAAACGAGACTTGGCAATTCCATGACGGTATCAGGTCGCACGAGCGCCGAGGCAGAATCGCTGCGGCTGAAGGCCATTCTCGATTCTGCCGTAACCGGAATCATCACGATCGACAGCGAAGGACGGATCGAGACCGTCAATCAGGCAGCCGAACGGCTGTTCGGCTGGACTGCTTCCGAATTGATCGGCCGTAACGTCTCGGTGTTGATGCCGGAGCCGTACGCAAGCCGGCATGACGATTACATCCGCCGTTATCTGGCAACCGGCGAACGGAGGGTTCTCGGCATTGGTCGGGAGGTCCAGGGATTGCGGCGGGACGGCACGGTTTTCCCGATGCATCTGTCCCTTGGCGAGTACTCGATCGGCAACGAGAAATACTTCACCGGCATCGTCTACGACCTCACGGAGCAGCGGTCGATCGAGGCGCGCCTCGACCGGGAGCAGGCCCTGTCCCGCTCCATCTTCGAAAACCTTCCGGATGCACTTGTCGTCTCCGACCCGGAAAACGTGATCCGGGTCGTCAATCCGGCCTTCACGCGACTGTTCGGGCTGACGGAAGAGGAGGTTGAGGGCCAGCACTGCAGCATCTTGTGCGAGGATGCGGAGGATGCGAAGCGCTTCACCACGCATGCCGATGGTTTCGGCCCGCAGCAGATGCAGTTCCGCCGCCGGAACGGCAGCTCGTTTCCGGCTCGGGCTGTGCATCGGCCCATCTTCGGCAGCGATGGCCAACGCATCGGCAATCTGACGCTCATTCACGACATCACCGCCGAGCGTGAGCAGGCCGCGGTGCTGCAGCAGGCTCAGCGTATGGAGGCCATTGGGCAACTCACGGGCGGCGTCGCGCACGATTTCAACAACTTGCTGACGGTCATCCTGGGGAACATTGAGCTGCTCGAGCCAAGGCTGGAGGACGAGTTCAGCCGAAGCCTTGCGTCTGAAGCCCGGGAGGCGGCTGAAATGGGCGCGCGCCTTACGGATCGTCTTCTGACGTTCGCGCGCCGGCAGCGGCTCGAGAAGCGTGTCATCGATCTCAACGAGTTCGTGCTGAGCTTGACGGAGCTCTTGCGCCGCACGATCGGGTCGGACGTCGACCTGTCGACGTCATTGGCGACGGACCTGTGGTTGACGGAGGCGGACCCGGGCCAGGTCGAGAACGCGGTGCTCAACCTCGCCATCAATGCGCGGGATGCCATGCCGAACGGCGGCCGCCTCGTCATCGAAACGCGCAACGCAGTCCTCGATGCGGACGCCGTCAAGCTCATCCCCGATCTCGAGCCCGGCGATTACGTGGTGCTGTCGGTCGCCGACACCGGCATTGGGATGACACCCGAGGTGAAGGCCCGCGCGTTCGAACCGTTCTTCACGACGAAAGGGGCAACCAAGGGGAGCGGTCTCGGCCTGTCGACCATTTATGGCTTTGCGCGACAATCCGGCGGCAATGTCACGATCTATAGCGAGCCAAACCGCGGCACGACGGTGAACATTTACCTGCCGCGAGCGAAGCAGGCGCAGAAAAAGGCCGAGGCAACCGTTGGCGAAGCCGTTCGACCCAGCCGAGGCGAGACCATTTTGGTGGTCGAGGATGACGACCGGGTGCGGAAACTCACGGCCGTTCGGCTGGAGCAGCTTGGTTACCAGGTTGAGCAGGCGGCGAACGGGCAAGCAGCCCTGGCTCTGCTTGAGCAGAATTCTGGCATTGATCTCGTCTTCTCCGACCAGGTGATGCCAGGCGGATTATCGGGGCTCGATCTCGCAGCGGCGGTGCGTCAGAGGTTCCCGAAGGTCGGAGTTGTCCTGACGTCCGGCTACTCGGCTGATCTGATTGGCCAGGAAAAGGTCGATGGCTTGGGGCTCAAGGTGCTTCGAAAGCCCTATCAGCAAACCGAGCTCGCCCGCGTCATCCGCGAGGCTCTAGACTCCCGCGCCGCGGTATGAGGCGGCCCCCGATTCGACGGCGAGGGACAAAACCCGTAGGCGCAATCTGCGGAAGCTTGCGCTGATTCCGCAGGAGGATCGCGCCCCTAAGTCGCCTGAATTTCAAAAATTGCTTATTGCTTGAGGAAGCTAGCGGCCCTGCGAGACGGCCATGATCTCGGTCATCAAATGGCGCTCGCAGCGGAGCAGAGCCTCGGGCACGGGCCGCCCGGCAGCCGAGTAGGCGCGGATACGGTCCTGCACGCGCGCATACACATCCCGGAGGTCGTCGCAGTTATCGAGTTCCGCAAAGAGCTCGACGCAATCGATTGGAAGTTTTTCGCCACGCTTGCCCATTTGGCCTCTCCCAATAGCTGCGTTTCTCTGCCCCCTTGTTGGTTGCTGCCGTGCACCACAGGTGCAGTTCCTTGATTGGCAGCGAAAATTGGCCTTTCGGCTCCGAATTTGTGTGCGGCGCAACAAATAGTGCGATTTTTCGCCGTTCACTGCAGATAGTTAAACGAACTCGGAGATCAAGGTCCAGGTCGAATTCGCCAAATAGGTGCAACTGCGTCAAAGAGCGCCTTCCGCGCTCGGATCAATACGGTCGCATGGACAAACGACTGGATTGCGCAACATTTACGGCGGCCACATACTCGGCCGTACGGCTGAGACCAGCCGAAAAACAATCTGAATGGGGCAGCCCAAGGGAGCAAATCGTATGAAGATCAAACGCCGCCAGTTTCTTGCGGGCGTAGCGACGGCCGGCGCGGCTGCTGGCACGGCAGCTTTCCCCAAACCCGCCATTGCGCAGGCGAGGACCGAGTGGCGCATGGTAACCACGTGGCCGAAGAACTTCCCTGGCCAGGGCGTGGGTGCCGAGCGCTTCGCGAAAATGGTGACGGAAGCAACTGAAGGCCGGCTGGTCATCAAGGTTTATGCAGCGGGCGAACTCGTTCCGGCTTTCGAAAGCATCGATGCCGTCATCCGCGGCGCTGCCGACCTGATGCACGCCACACCCTATTACTGGCCCAACAAGAGCAAGGCGCTGAACTTCTTCTCAACCGTTCCTTTCGGCATGACGACGCCGGAGCTCGACGCCTGGATGAACCATCTCGGCGGCCAGGAGCTGTGGGACAAGGTCTACGATCAATTCGGCCTGAAAGCCTTCCATGCCGGTTCGACCGGCGTGCAGATGGGCGGCTGGTTCAACAAGGAGATCACCGGCGTCGACTCCATCAAAGGTATGAAGATGCGCATTCCGGGCATCGGCGGCGAAGCGCTGGCCAAGCTCGGCATGACGATTATCAACCTGCCGGCCGGCGAGATTTTTGCGGCGCTGCAGTCTGGCACCATCGACGCCACCGAATGGGTCGGACCTTACAACGATCTGGCGCTCGGTCTCTACAAGGTTGCCAAGTACTACTACTGGCCCGGCATGCATGAGCCTGGCACCCAGATCGAGGTGACAGTCGACAAGAAGAAGTTCACGGCGCTGCCCAAGGATGTGCAGCGGATCTTCGAGGCCTGCTGTCGGGCCGAGAACAACATGCTGACCTCGGAGTTCAACGCCCGCAACGGTGCTGCACTGGAGACGCTCATCAGAGAGCACAAGGTGCAGCTCAAGCGCTTCCCGAATGACTTCCTGCAGGCCTATGGCACCGCGGCTGGGGAGGTCATTCAGGAGATGCGCGACAGCGGAGATCCGCTCACGAAGGAGGTTGTCGAGTCCTTCCTGAAGGCTCGGCGTGACCTGATGAACTGGGCGCGGATCGCCGACCAGGGCTTCATGAATGCCCGAATGTTGGACTACAAGTTCCCGTCGTAATCGCGCCTAGGAAGGAACAAGCGACGGGGCCCGCCAGGGCCCCGTTTTGCTATTGGCCGTCAGCTGAAGATTTGCAGGCCTTTGATGGTCAGAGAGAGTCCAGCAACAAGCAAAGCCAGATGGATAAGCATCAGGCTTTCCTTGGCGAGCGCGTTCTTGACGGGACCTGGCCGACTCTGACGATCGATGAGCTTCCACAGGGCGAGCGAGGTCGCAAGCCAAATAACAAGTAACGCGACTCCAATTTCGAGGATTGTCAGGTCGTTCATGGCAATTGCCTCGCCCGCTCACCGCTTCGAGAAGGGATCGTCGACCTCGAGCGGCATTCCCTCATCGTCGAGCTGAAAACTGTCGTCCTGGATGAACTCGCCGAAGCCGCCGGTGCTCGCTCCTGCGGGGGCGGATTGCTCGATCGCTGCTGGCCCGAAGAGCTTCTTGGGCAGCCAGGTTGCTGTGCTCGGAAATGACCAAAGCAAAGCAAGTCCCATGAGCTGCAGCACCACGAACGGAAAGGCTCCAGCCCAGATCTGGGCGGTGGCAACTTTCGGCGGTGCGACGCCTCGAAGGTAGAACAGCGTGAACCCAAAGGGAGGCGTCATGAAGCTCGTCTGCAGGTTCATGGCGACCATCACACCGATCCAGAGCGGATCAAGGCCGAGCAGGATCAGCGGCGGTCCGCAGATCGGCAGCATGATGAGGATGATCTCGAACGTATCGAGGAAAAAGCCGAGGATGAACATGATCGCCATTACGGCGAGCATCGCTCCGAAGGCGCCGCCAGGCAGATTGTGCAAGGCCTGCTCCACCATGTGCTCGCCGCCGAGGCCGCGGAAAACCAGCGAAAAAAGCGAAGCCGCGAGCACGATTGTGAAGATGATCGACGTCGTGATCATAGTGTTGAGGGCGGCATACCGGATGGTGGAAAAAGATAGCTTTCGATTGGCCGCCGCCAGCAGCATGGCACCGATGGCGCCGACAGAAGCCGACTCCGTTGGCGTCGCGAAGCCAAACAATATGCTTCCCAGCACCGCTACAATTAGGATCAGCGGTGGAATGAGGACCGCCACGACGCGGACCGGCAACCCCTTGCGCTCCTCCGGGGTCATCAGGATGGCGGGTACCGTTTCGGGCTGGAATACGGCTTTGTAGATCGTCCAGAGCAGAAAAAGCCGCACGAGGATGAACCCTGGGGTAAGGAGGCCGCGGAAAAAATCGCCGACCAAAATTGGGTCCGGCGCA
>QGVC01000367.1 GCA_003242645.1 Pseudomonadota bacterium | reverse complement strand
CAAACCCCTGGCGCCAAGGCCCCTTGTCCCGTTCTTTACGGCTTTGGCATCGGGCTCCATGTCATCCGGCACAACGATGTGCGCCTCGAGCGAGTTTCGGTTCTCGTCGATCGCCCAGACATGGACGTGATGGATGTCCTCGACCCCGTCGATCTTGCGAATGGCGGCTATGAGTTCCTCGACGTCGATCTCTGGCGGAACGCCAAGCATTAGAATCCGCGCAACGCTGCCGACTTCGGTGAATGCCAGCCACAAGATGTAGCCCGCGATGATCAGCGTCACGATCGGGTCGACGATGTGCCAGCCGAAGGTCAGGATCAGCGCACCACCGATGATCACAGCGATCGACCCGAGAGCATCGGCGACGTTGTGAAGGAACGCCGCGCGAATGTTCGCGCTCGTCTTGGCCAATGAATAGGTCAGCAAGGCGGTAATCGCATCGATCACCAGCGCAAGACCGGCCACGGCAACCACAAGCCAGCCCTCGACCTCCTGCGGGAAGAAGAACCGGAGGATTGCCTCGTAGGCCAGATAGACGCCGACGACGATCAACGTCGTGTAGTTGATCAGTGCCGCGACGAGCTCTGCTCGCACGTAGCCGAAGGTCATGCGCTCATCGCTTTGGCGGCGGGCAATCTTGCGGGCGAAGAATGCGATGCCGAGCGAGATGGCATCAGAGAAGTTGTGCACGGCGTCGGCGATCAGCGCGAGGCTGCCTGCGAAAAACCCGCCGACAAGCTGTCCAATGGTCAGGCCCAGGTTGACCACCACGGCGAGGAAGACGCGCCGGTCGCCGGCCGCCGCGTCCATGTGCACGTGCCGGTGGTTGTGGTTGTGGTGCGTATGGTTATGTCCTGCCATCTCGCCTCCGGCCAACTCCAGCCGGAACAGGCGCCGATAGAGCAGGTTCCGGCATTCCGCCGGGGTCAAGCCGGCGGCGACTGACCTCAGTTCTTCCGCTCGAACCGCTTGAACTTGATCCGATGCGGCTCCACGGCCGCGTCGCCCAGGCGGCGCTTCTTGTCCTCAAGATAGGCCTGGAAGTTGCCCTCGAACCACTCGACGTGGCTGTCACCCTCGAAGGCCAGGATGTGCGTGGCGATACGGTCGAGGAAGAAGCGGTCGTGGCTGATGATCACTGCGCAACCCGGAAAGTCCTCGAGCGCCGACTCGAGGGCCGACAGCGTCTCAGTGTCGAGGTCGTTGGTCGGCTCGTCGAGGAGCAGCAGATTGCTGCCTTCCTTCAGCATCTTGGCAAGATGCACGCGGTTGCGCTCACCGCCCGAGAGCATCCCGACCTTCTTCTGCTGGTCCGGCCCGCGGAAATTGAACCAGCCGACATACGCGCGCGACGGCACCTCGCGCTTGCCGAGCTGGATGACGTCCTTGCCGTCCGAAATCTCCTCCCAGACCGTCTTGTTCGGATCGAGCGTGTCGCGTGACTGATCCACGTAGCCGAGCTTCACCGTCTCGCCGAGCCGGATCGTGCCGGCATCCGGCTTTTCCTGACCCGTGATCATTCGGAACAGCGTCGTCTTACCGGCGCCGTTCGGGCCGATCACGCCGACGATGCCGCCTGGCGGAAGCTTGAACGAAAGGTTCTCGATGAGAAGCCTGTCGCCGTAACCCTTCGTGAGGTTCTCGACCTCCAGGACGACGCTGCCGAGTCGCGGACCAGGTGGGATCTGGATCTGAGCGTGGCTGATCTGCTCGCGGCCCGCCTCCTCGGCCAATTTCTCATAGGCCTGGATACGCGCCTTGGCCTTGGCCTGCCGCGCCTTCGGGCTCGACCTGATCCACTCCAGCTCGCGCTTGAGGGTGCGCTGCTTGGCCTCTTCCTGGTTCTTCTCGATCTCGAGGCGCTTGGCCTTCTGCTCGAGCCAGCTCGAGTAATTGCCCTTGTAGGGGATGCCCTGGCCGCGATCGAGCTCCAGCGTCCACTCGGTGATGTTGTCGAGGAAGTAGCGGTCGTGCGTCACGAGGATGACGCAGCCCGGATATTCCTTCAGGTACCGCTCAAGCCAGGCCACCGTTTCGGCGTCGAGATGGTTGGTCGGCTCGTCGAGCAACAGGATATCGGGCTTCGACAAAAGCAGCCGGCAGAGCGCAACACGGCGCTTCTCGCCGCCGGAAAGCTTCGTCACGTCGGCATCGCCCGGCGGGCAGCGCAAAGCATCGAGCGCCTGCTCCACCTGCTGATCGAGATCCCACAGGTTCTGCGCGTCGATCTCGTCCTGCAGGCGGGCCATCTCCTCGGCCGTCTCTTCCGAGTAGTTGGCGGCAAGCTCGTTGTAGCGGTCGAGCAGCGCCTTCTTCTCGGCGACGCCTTCCATGGCATTGCCGAGCACGTCCTTGGTGGGATCAAGCTCCGGCTCCTGCGGCAGGTAACCGACGCGCACGCCTTCAGCGGCCCACGCCTCGCCCTGGTAGTCGTCGATCACGCCGGCCATGATCTTGAGCAGCGTGGACTTGCCTGCACCGTTCACGCCCACGACGCCGATCTTGGCGCCGGGCAGGAAGGACAGCGAGATGTCCTTCAAGACCTGCTTGCCCCCCGGATAGGTCTTGGAGAGCCGGTGCATGTGAAAGACGTATTGCGGCGTTGCCATGTCCTTTGGCGCCTTCTCAAACCGAGCTGCTACGGGAAATTGGGTGCGGTTCTAGACGAAACCGTTACTGGTCTCAACTGACGGGGCTCATCGAAAGCAGCGCCCGTGCACCCCGCCCAAGAGATAGGACCTCACATTCCAACACCCAAGCTACTTGGCGTCGCGCTTTATCCGGCCCAGGCCCGGATTTAGCCGTGGCATTTCGCAGCGATCCCGGGTTACGATGAGCTAACGAAAAGGAGCCAGCCATGACCCGCGAGCTCATCTACTTCGCCGATCCCATGTGCTCCTGGTGCTATGGTTTCGCTCCGGTCATCTCGGCCATCGAGCAGCACTTCCGGGGCCGCCTGCCTTTGCGGCTTGTCATGGGCGGGCTGCGTGCCGGCCAGACCCGGCCGATGCGCGATCAGGACAAGGAGTACATCCGCGAGGCCTGGACGAGAGTGAGTGCTGCCTCCGGTCAACCCTTCGATTTCTCATTCTTCGAGCGCGAGGGCTTCGTTTACGATACTGAGCCCGCTTGCCGCGCGGTTGTTACGATGCGCCTGCGCCAGCCGAGCCGGGCCCTCGCTTTCATGGAGCGGATCCAGACCGCATTCTATGCGGAAAATCGTGACGTGACCTCCCGCGAGGTTCTGTCCGATCTCGCTGCGGAGGAAGGTGAGGACCGGGAGGCCTTTGCAGCTGCCCTCCTTTCCCCCGAGGCACGCAACGAGACGTTCCGCGATTTCCTTACCGCCCAGGAGTTCGGTATCGAGGGCTTTCCTACGCTGATCGTGGGCAGCGGCAACCAGTACGCGCTCGTCACCGCCGGCTTTCGCCCGCTCGACGGCATTCCCGAGGCGCTGGAGCAGTGGCTGGCGAGCCAGCCTGAGGGCTAAGGGAAGCGCTCACAGTCCTCTGGGCCTCGTGCCCGAGATCCCAAGATCCACACGATGGAGCCGCGGTGAGTTGGATCCCGGTGACAAGCACCGGGATGCTTGGGGTGGCCAAATGGCAGGCCCAAAATGAGA
>QGVC01000366.1 GCA_003242645.1 Pseudomonadota bacterium | reverse complement strand
CGAGTTTGACGAGTGCTGGCGCACCCATCAGAGCGACGAGAATATAGGAGGCGGAGGTCGGCAGGCCCAAACCGAAGGCGAGACAGGCGATCGCGGCCACCACCAGAAGAAGCCAGAGATTGCCGCCCGCGAGCTCCAGCATGAAAAACGAGAGCTTCTGTGCGAAGCCGGTCACGGTGAGAATTTCGACCAGAACGCCGATCACGGCCACGATCACCGCGATTTGGGCGCCGCTTAGCGCGCCCATGTAGGTGGTGCGTGCGATAAGACCGGCGATGTTCGAGGCGATCGTCTTGAGCCCGCGCCAGGAGAAGGCGATCTCGCGCAAAATATAGAGCCCGAGCAGGATGGCCGTTGCGTGAATGGAGGCGCGGCCAGCGAGATTGGTCTCCAGAAGCACCCAGACAAGGTAAGCAACCGCAATGAAGAAGTGCGCATTGTAAAGGCACGCGCGCCAGACGCTCTCCGTCCTGCCGAATTCCTTCCTCATGGTTTCGTCGGCCGAGGCGTCGACGTCGCTCTTCACGGCACGCAGATGCACCGCGACCATGAGGTACAGATAGTAGATGAGCGCCGGGAAGACTGCTGCGACTACGATTTCGCCGTAGGGAATGCCCGTGAGGCCAACGATCAGGAACGCAGCAAGGCCCATTACGGGCGGGGTGATCTGTCCACCCGACGAGGCTACAGCTTCGACGGCGCCAGCGAACTCCGGCCTGAAGCCCACCCGCTTCATCAGCGGAATCGTCAGCGCACCGGTCGAGGCGACGTTGGCGACGCTCGAGCCGGAGACCATGCCCATCATGCCACTCGAGATGACGGCGATCTGGGCCGGCCCTGCCCGTGTCTGCCCACCGACCCGGTAAGCGAGTGCCATGATAAAATCGACACAGCCGGTTGCCCGGAGCCCTGCGGCAAGCAGCATAAATGGAAAAATTGTGCCTGCGGAAAGCTCCGCGAGACCGCCGAGGAGCCCACTGAAGAATGGGATCGATGTATAGCCGATCAGTCTCTTCAGCGTAATGCCGCCGTGATAAAGCAACCCCTCGGGCATGAGATACCCGAAATAGCCGTAGAGCAAGCCGATGACGGCGATTGCTGCGACGACCCAGCCCCATTCTCGGATCGAGGCGTAAAGGCAAATAAGGAGAAATACCGCGGCGACGATTGTATCGGTCGTATTGGGGAGAAATGATCTCCGGGTCGTCAGGAGAGTGTGCTCATGGAAAACATACCAAAGAATTCCCGCCGCCACGATGGCCAGAGCCAAATGCAACCATCGCGTAAGCATACTCTCTGCCTTCGCGGCAGCGTAAAGGAAGATCAGGGCTGCCGCTCCGGCGACGTGAATAATCTTGAATTGTCCAGCAGGCAGGATGTATCGCTGAATTTGGATGATGTGGACGAGCACATAGGCCAGTCCGCAAAGGCCCAGCAGCAAGAACAGCCAAGGCGTCCCTCGCTCTTCAGTGAATTGAGCAGAAAGCCGGTTTATCAATCCCCGCATGACTACCTTTTTTGAGAGCGAAGGGAGATATGCCGGGGGGCAGATTCACCACTGACCCCCGGCTGAAGATCGGAGGGTTCAGGAGGCCTCGACGAGGCTGTCGTTCCAAACGCCCTTTTCTTTAAAATATCGGGCAGCGCCTTTGTGCACAGGGAATCCGGTGACGAGATAATCGACCCCGAATTGGAGATCGATATCCTCGAACTGGACACCCAGCGCGCGCACCTCTTCGACGTTGTCGAAAATGGCCTTCATGACTTTGTAGGCGACATCGGGCTCGAGCTTCGGCGACGCTCCGAGGACGCCCGAGAAAGATGCGAGCTTTGAAGCACCCTCTACCCCATCGATTTTGTCGACCGGAACCGGACCGTACGCAATCCCTGGATTGATCTTCTTGGCCTTCTCCATGACGTCTTCGGGGATTGGAAGCATCCGAACGGGCACTGTCGCCACGAGCTCGGAAAGAATGGGCGAGGGCCGGCCGTTGGTCAGCAATGAAGGAATGCAGTCGACCGCCTCGGACCGAAGTGCGTCGTAGGTCTCGCGCCACGAGCCATACGTCCACTCGATGTCATCGAGAATGCCCGCAGCCTCGAAGAGCACCTGCCACATGGTGGCCGTCGAGCTGCCGGCGGGAGAAGGCATGCAGCGCTTTCCGCGCAAATCCTCCAGCGTCTTGATATCGCTCGATGCGCGCACCATTGGGCTGCAGTTGAAAAGCGTGTAGGCGAACATCTGATGCACCTCGATCGGCGCGGGGTAGGGGTCTTGCCCTTCTGCAGCCGGCTTCCAGTCCGTCGAGGTGGTTTGCCCGAGCTGGATGATGCCCTCGGCGAAGAGTTGCATATTTTCTGTGCCGCCGCTGGTCGCCATGGAGGCATTCTTGAGGTCGGTATGGCGATTCACGATGTTGGCGAGGCCTTCCATGATGACGTAGCCGGTCGAGCCGACAGAGGAGGAGCCCCACTGCAGGGTTTGCTGGGCGAGCACGCTGGTGGTTCGGAAAATGGGCGTGCTCGCAGCGACTCCTGCGAGGCCTATTTTCAAAGCAGTACGGCGGTCGAGCATGTGTGGCTTATAAAGCGTTTCGGCCATGATTCGCTTCCTTTCTGTTCCTCTCGGATGGCGGCTGCAACATGAGAAGCCAGGAGCATCGGTTTAATTTCCCGGCCGCACACGTAATGCGGGAAAATAAATGCGAACCTTGAAATCGAGTTTTTGGTGTGAGTGGCGGCGCCGCAAGATCATTTCATAATGCCGCTACGTTGCGGGACGTGATCGATGGTTGTCCTTGCCGGTCAAGCGTGCGGTTGCTCCGAGCATGACGATCTGCTCTGTTGGAGCCGATGCCGCTAAACATTATGCCGTAGAGCGAGGACCCGCAATGGCTCAGCCTGGGATGTTTACGACCCGCCCCGAACTGAAAGGCACCTTCGGAATGGCTGCCTCCACGCACTGGCTGGCTTCGGCCGCTGCGATGGGCATTCTCGAGCGAGGCGGCAATGCGTTCGACGCTGCGGCGGCGGGTGGATTTGTGCTCCAGGTTGTTGAGCCTCACTTGAACGGCCCCGGCGGAGAGGTGCCGATCCTCGTCTACAGTGAAAAGAAGGGTCGAATCGAGGTGATCTGCGGTCAGGGTGTGGCACCGCAGGCCGCGACCCTCGACCGGTTTCGCGCTTTAGGGCTTGACCTTGTGCCTGGCACCGGGCTGCTGCCGGCGGTCGTGCCCGGCGCTTTTGGCGCATGGCTGCTGATGCTGCGCGATTACGGCACCTTGCCATTGTCGGAGATCTTGGCGCCCGCGATCCATTACGCCGAGCACGGATATCCGCTCGTGCCTCGCATCGTAAATGCCTTGAGCACGGTGCAGGATCTGTTTCGGAAAGAGTGGCCGACCTCGGCTGAAATTTATTGTCGAGGTGACCTACCTGAGCCCGGCGATCTTTTCCGCAATCCAGCGCTAGCCGCCACGTACCGGCGGATTCTTCACGAAGCCGAGGCAGTAGGCGGGGACCGGGAACGCCAGATCGAAGCGGCACGCAAGGCGTGGTACGAAGGCTTCATCGCCGAAGCAGTGGACAAGTTCTATCGGTCAGCGGAGCTGCTGGACACCAG
>QGVC01000365.1 GCA_003242645.1 Pseudomonadota bacterium | reverse complement strand
TCGCCAGTTCATTCCCTCCGTGGAAATCGGCGTTCGGGACTATCTCAACCAGGGACCGCTCGGCTTCCCAGTGGTCGACGTGGCTGTGACCCTAATCGACGGCAGCTATCACACCGTCGACTCGTCCGACATGGCATTCCGCCAGGCTGGCCGTATCGCGATGGCGGAAGGCATGCCGAAGTGCAGCCCCGTGTTGCTTGAGCCGATCATGGCGGTGGAGATCACCGTTCCTTCAGAGGCGACCTCGAAGATCAACGGTCTCGTCTCGCAGCGGCGGGGTCAGATCCTCGGCTTCGATGCACGCGAGGGCTGGCCGGGCTGGGACGTCGTGCATGCGCAAATCCCGGCGGCTGAGATGGACGACCTGATCGTTGAGCTCCGCTCAGCCACCGCTGGCGTCGGCTCGTTCACGGCGAAGTTCGATCACCTGGCTGAGCTGACCGGCCGGCTTGCCGATCAGGTGCTTGCAAGCCACAAGGCAGCGGCCGAATAGGAGGGGAACGGAAGAGATCGAACGGCATGCTTAAGTTATAGGAGCGGCATCGCGTGTATGTCGCTCTTCTTGCCAATTTGCGCGCGAGTGAGCATGGTGTTCGAACCATGTCCCCGTCGTCTCTCAGCTCATCTGCCACGCTCACTGCATCCGAGTTCCGTAGGCTTGCCCGCCAGCGGCTCCACGAGACGCCCAGTGAGGCGATCTTCGATCCGCGCACGGGCCGGAGCTGGGGCCGTAGCGACTTCGACCTCAATCCAGAGCTGCTGGCGGAGCTTGCTTTGATGGATCCGCCCCGGCCGGCGGCGGTTCTGGTTCCCGTGGTCGCCCGCGAGCAGCTGACGGTCTTGCTGACGGTTCGCACGGACCATCTGCCTACTCATGCCGGCCAGATCGCGTTTCCCGGTGGAAAGGTCGACAGCAGGGTCGACTCCAGTCCGCTCGCCACGGCATTGCGGGAGGCGCAGGAGGAAATCGGGCTCGAAGCTCGTTACATAGAACCGCTAGGATTTCTCGACAGCTATCGCTCGGGCACGGGCTTTCACATCATGCCGGTCGTGGCTTTGGTCGAGCCGAACTTTACTTTGAAGCCCGATCCGGCCGAGGTGGCCGACGTTTTCGAGGTGCCGCTATCGTTTCTCATGGACACGGCTAACCACCAACGGCATTCGAGGGAGTGGCGCGGCCGTTTGAGGTACTTCTATGCGATTCCGTTCGGCGATCGCTATATCTGGGGTGCGACCGCCGGAATGATTAGGAACTTACACGAAAGGCTCTTCGGGGCATGATTCGTCTCATTATTGAGAATACGCTTCTGTTCCTGCTGCCGACGGTTATCTACGTCGCCTACGTGCTGCTGAAACGGCGCATAGAAGGGAACAGCAACATCAACGTTTTCGACGACGCTCCGCTGATCTGGCTCGTGGCCGCGGGAGCCGCTCTCGTCATGATTACGCTGATTACTTTCGGCTCGGTCTCGGGCGGAAAGCCGGGGCAAGTCTACTACCCGCCCGTTTATCGGGACGGCAAAATCATTCCTGGCCACTACAAGTGAGAAGGCATTGATGCCCGCAGAAGGCGGCGAGCGGCTGCCGTGTCTGGCAGATGCCGAGTGGCTCAAGCGGCCGCAAACACAGGCAGTGCTCCGGGCGATAGAGGCGGGTGGCTATCCGGCGCGCGCAGTCGGAGGTGTGGTCCGCAATGCGCTGCTCGGACTACCGGTTGCCGACGTTGATATCGCCACGCCGGCCCCGCCGGAGGAGGTGATCCGTCTTGTGGAGAGCGCGGGGCTCAAGGCGATCCCAACTGGATTGAAGCACGGCACGGTAACCGTCATCGTCGACCACACACCGTTCGAGGTGACCACCCTTAGGAAGGACGTTGAGACGTTCGGCCGTCATGCCAGGGTGGTCTTCACGCAGGATTGGGCTGCCGACGCACGACGCCGGGATTTCACCATCAACGCTCTCTACTGCGATGCCGACGGCAGGGTCTACGATCCGCTGAACGGTTACCCAGACATTCTGGCCCGGCGCGTCCGTTTCATCGGCGATGCCGCGGAGCGCATCAGGGAGGACTATCTCCGGATACTGCGTTTTTTCCGTCTCACTGCCGTTTATGGCGCCGGTCCTCCGGACCCGGAGGGCTTGGCGGCGGCGGTGCGTGAGCGCGAAGGCTTGGTCCGGTTGTCCAGCGAGCGCATCCGCCAGGAGCTGGTGCAGCTGCTGGCAGCTTCCCGCGCACCCGAGCTGATCGAGATCATGCGGGATTATGGGCTCCTCACCATGGTGCTCCCGGTTGCACCCCGCCCTAGTCTGCTTCGCCGGCTCGTTGCGATCGAGCAAAGCCTAGCTTTGCAGCCGGATGTGATGCTTCGTCTGGCGGTGCTCGGCGTTGAAGTGGTGGAGAACGCGATCAAATTGCGGGACCAGCTGCGGCTTTCAAATGCCGAGTTCGATACGCTCGTGCTCGCAGCCAATGCACCGCGCGAAGGGGTCCATCCTCATGCCAGCGAGCGAGAGGCCAAAGTCGCGCTTTACCGCTATGGCCCTAAACTCATGCGCAAGCAGCTGCTGATCAACTGGGCGCGGTCAGGCATCTCACCGGATGATCCGCATGCGGGCGAACTTTATGCGTTCCCGGACAAGTGGGAACCGCCAAAGTTTCCCATCAGCGGCGCCGATGTCCTGGAAGCCGGTGTCCCGCCCGGTCCACGCGTAGGGGAAATACTTGATCAGCTTGAGCGGCGCTGGATCGAGGCGGACTTCGCCTGGGATCGCGATAGGCTTCTCGCCGAGTTGGCAAATGGAGTTTCTGACGCAGGCCAAGCCTGAGTCCGTTGAGCTGTCAGGAAAAACTCAGGCAAATCTAAAGCGGCGGTCAGAGATGACCGCCGCGAAAGGAGAACGGATGACCCTCAGTTCTGGGCAGGATCCGAAGGCTTGTCTGCCGAAGCCACTTCCGCAGGCTTCGCATCGCTCTTGATTACCGACGCCTGCTGAGACGAAGCCGTGGTCGCTTCGTCCGAGGCGGGAGCCTGTACCGTCTCCATGTGGTTGTGCGCGGGGCAGGCGCTAACTGGCGACCCGAGAACAAGCGCAAGACCTGCGGCGAGGGCCAAAGTTTTCAGCGGAAGCATATCTGCTTTCCTCCTGAACGTGGCAGTTAAGGATAGCTTGCATTCTATGACCTGCCAGTTTGAACCAAAATACGCGTAATCCGCGATCACACTTTCGTGCGCATCTCTAAACGTGAAACGATTTGGTCTAACCTGCGATAAGTCGCGATTGCTTAGTCAATTCAAGCGAAAGCCCCGAGCCGTTTTGGTCGGGGCTTTCATCTCTGTCTATCCGCTGCTTTAGGGGCGCTCTAAAAGTCCATGCCTCCGCCCGAAGGCATCGGCGGCGATGTTTCCTTCTTCGGCAACTCGGCCACCATGGCCTCGGTGGTGATCAACAGGCCCGCTACAGAGGCGGCATCCAACAGGGCGTGCCGGACGACCTTGACCGGGTCAATGACACCCTGGGCCATCAGATCACCATACTCCCCGGTTTGGGCATTGTAGCCGAAGGTGTAGCTCGGATTTTCGGCGATCTTTGAGACGACCACGGCGCCGTCCTCGCCGGCATTCTCGAAGATT
>QGVC01000364.1 GCA_003242645.1 Pseudomonadota bacterium | reverse complement strand
CTCTCGATCGCCACGGCCCCCATGTGACTCAAGCGAGCCAGAAGCGCGAAAACAAGCTCCGACCAGAACCAGCTTGCATCCTGCGGACGCAACTCCGAGCACAGATCATCGAACCGGTCGCGTCGGCCCGCAGCGAGCTCCTCCACGTACGGCCCGCACGGATTCCGCTCCAGAAGTGCTTGATGCCGCTCGGCGACTTCCAGCCACGGCGGCGGCCGTCCCCAGTAGTGCGCGATGATCTGCGGCATGCTCGTTCTCAGCAAAGCACGCAGCTTCTCCGTTCCGTCCGCGTCCGGAGCCTGCATGTACGAATGGAACAACCCTCTCCAGTGCAGTGGCCGCATTCGTGACGATCTCGCCTCTGCGGACCAGGCTTCCAACAGCGGACCGCACACATGCTCGTCTTCAAGGAGCGTACGACCATCGAGCTCCGTCGCAGGCTGCGCCAACCCATACGCGAGTGCAAACCTGTCGCACCGCCTCAAGCCCGCCACACCTTCCCTACGCAACCGCTGAATCGCCTCCCGCACTCTATCCCGGCGCACGACAACGGATGGACCGCTTCCGAAGCGCCTCCGCACCCGGTCAACCGCCTCCTCCAGCCTTTGCGGTGGGGGCACGGCAAGCTTTCCAACGGTGAGCTCCGCCTGGTGGCGCTCGAGCAAGCGAGCGATATGCTCGATGACAGTCACAGCTGGCACCTGTCTACACCCTCTGCCGCAAATGCGGGCCGGAGCTCCCCAGCATCCCGCTCGTCTCGCCCGTAGAACTGAAGGCGCATCTCCACCCGCCTGCTTTCCTCGGCGGACTCCCGCGCGTTGTTAAAGGACACACCGCCGGCCAGGAACAGTTGCTTCACCTGCCGCACCTGTTCGGGAGTCAGCTTCAAACTCGCATTCTTCGTAGAATCGATCAGGAGGCACATTACCCACTCCGATCGAAGCAGGCTCAAGTGCAGGTTATACAGGTACGACCCCACCGTATCTGTGTAGCCTTCTATAACCACCTGCTTGAGCCATTTCCGTCCGAGATCGCTGTTCGCAACACTCAGAACTTCCGGCACTAGTGCTGCAAGCACCTCGCCCGCCTCTTCCGGCAGTCGGTAATCGTTGTACTGAAATCTCCCCAGCTCCCCGAAGTTGATCCGATTGTCCCGACAATCGACGTTTATCCAGGGACTTTTCTTCAGCCGCTCTCGCAGCTCATTACAGATGTCCCGGATCTCCGATGCACGACGCTCTTCCTCACTGAGCTCGTGCTGCACCTCGCGCGTGATGACGATTACCGTGGCGGCCATCGTCGCCAGGAAGAGCATCATCATGGCCGTCATGAGATCCGCGTAGGAGATCCAGAACGGCTTCTCCGCCTCTGACTTCGCCTTCGGGCGGATAAGCGCGCGCGTCAGCATCACCTACTCCCTCGCGCTGCTCGCATACTCTGCAAGCTCTTCCAGCGCGCCTTGAAGCATGCTTACCGCGTCGCCCAGCTGTTTCTGGTAATCCGTGAGATGTTTCCTCAGCACATCCCCCACGCCCTTGCCAAACTGTTCGATCGTCGTCGTGAGCGCAGAATTCACCTCCTCCCGGAGCTTCGAAAACTCATTGGCAGCCACCTGCGCCCTGCTGATTACATCGCGCAGGTCATGCAGCAGCTGCTGCCGTGCTTCGTACTCGCTTGTAATAGACCTGGATACCGACTCCAGTCGTCCGCTCGTTCCCGCAAGCTGCTCCATCGCCCTCGACAGGTACTGCGCGGCCGCCCCCAGTTCCGCGCTTGACTGATCAAGCTTTTGCGCCGCCCCAATCGTCCGTTCTTCGAGAGACGCAAGATGATCAGACAAGCTCGTCATTCGATCGGCCGCCTGCTGCAAGCCCTGAACCGCTGCCACCACGGCTGCGGCGCCACTCGACATCTTCTCAATCGCCTCTGTCGAGACCTCACCCATGCGTTCCACGCCTTCCTTCATGCTCCGCACCGTCTCGGCGTTAGCGCTCGCAAGCGCGCTGATGCGCTCTTCCATCACGGCCGCAACTGCAGTCGCCGAATCTCTAGTTCGCCTACTCGCCTCCTCCTGCGCCTCGGCAATGCGCTGAACAGCCACCTGAAGCTTATCCATCACTACCTGGGTGGATGAGGATACGGTACGCGTCTGCTGCTGGTGGTGCTCCGCGAGCTTCTCCATCAAGTCTCGAATTGCCCCATGCACGCTTGTTGAGGACTGCTCAGCCGCGGCCCTCATATCGGAAACCAGCGAACGCATCGCGAGCTCCACCTGGCTCATGGCCGTCGCGGTCGCCTGCATGAGACCGCTCAGGTCGCTCAGCTGCCCGCCCAGCGTCTCGCGCATCTGAGCGAGAAAGGACGTCATCAGATTTTCAAGAACGGCTCCCGCAACTTCGCTCTGCTTACCGCTCGCTATCCGAACTGTCTCCGCGATTCTTTCGAGTGGAGACTGCAGACTCCTTTCGATCTGCTGTCCAAGCTCGACGGAAAGCTGCTGCGTTGCCTGGATCTGCCTTTCGGTGAGATTGGTGAGCAATGCCTTGAGGTCCTCAACCAGACTCTCCTTGAGCTGTCGCACCTGCGTAGCATTCTCATGCGACGCCTGCACAAGACTGGAGAGGTACTCCTCCCCAATACCTGCTCGAAAAAGTCCATCGAGCCCCTGCGCCAGCTCCCCTACCCATTTGACGCAGGACGAATACAGCCACTTCTCCGCTGCCGTAACAACAATTGCCAGACCAATGGCAATGGCGGAGAAGGTGAACGCATAACGTACTTCGGCGAACAATCCTCCGAGGCTGTTTCGTAACCCCTCCGGATCTGTGGCACTCGGATTGAAGTCCATTAAGCCCATGATCAGACCGGAGAAGGTGCCGACAATTCCCAGGCTCGTCAGGATTACCGGGAGATGCTTGAAGTATTCAGTACCTAACCACGGATCGACCGCCGTTTCGGCATTGAAGAATGCTTCTGCCGGAACGGTTGCCCGAATTGCAACTATGCGCTTCTCTCCCAGGTCCCAGAGATACTGCTCGTGGAGAGTCTCCTCGAATTCGTTCCACGCAAACTCCGTGCGAGTACCTGTGAATAGGCGCTTGAGCTCATCCTTTATGCTGTGCGCAGGCACCTTCAGCAGAGACCGTACGGCGCTCGCCTGCCTGCGCAGCCCCTGGCGCACATTTATTCCGCGCACGACATACTGAAAGAGAAAGTGAGCGAACATCAGTGCTGCAAGGCTCGCCAGCACCGATAGCAAAATGTTGCCCTTCAAATGAACCAGGAAATCTTCCATGGGAACACCACAGCGCTATAGTCGATCACTCACGCACCACCGTTTCCGGTAACGATGCGCGAGCGCACTCGGCTACCCAGCACAACGTATTGACGAGCGCGACCTGGCTAGCGCTCGTGCACCTCACGTCCATAAGATTGGTGCTGCCTGTGAGCACTGAGAGGCAACGCGCACGCGACACCGCCACATTCAACCTGTTCCTGCTGAACAGAAACTCAATGTTCCTCGGCATCTCCTCCTGCCCCGAGGTGGTCATCGAGATCAGCACCACCGCCGCCTCCTGGCCCTGGAACTTGTCCACCGTGCCGACCCTCGCGCCCTCGGGCAGCGTCGCGCGCAGCAGGTTCACCTGCAG
>QGVC01000363.1 GCA_003242645.1 Pseudomonadota bacterium | reverse complement strand
CTATAAGGCAGGGCCGTTCGCCCGCTTCATGGACGGTCTAACGGCAAAGCACATAGGATTTGCCGATGCCCGCCTGAACTACGCAATGCTCATCCAGATCCCGGAGCGACTGCGCGAGCACGCGCGGCTCCAACAGGAGATTGCGGACAGCCAAAAGAGGGCGCTTGAAGAAGTCGAGCGAAAAGCACTCAGCGCTGCGGGGGAGGATGAGCTCGTTCGCAAGATGGAGGAGGCACGGCGCAAGCTGGCCGAGGCTGACGGGGCCGTCGAGCGCGCCCAAGCGGCGCTTCGTGCAACCGATGAAAGGCGAGATGCGCTCATCGCGAGCTTGGAGGACGAGACCTATCGCGAAGCCCTAAACATCATTGCAATGGCCGACGCGCAAGACCGCTTGGAAACGCTGGTCCAGGAGGCCAAGCGCACGCCCACGCCTGCTGACGACGCAATGGTGCAGCGGATCGGTGAGCTGAACGAACGCATCGAGCGGATCGATGCAGAAATTGCCGAGTTGCGGAAGTCGGCGCGCTCTATTGCGGAGCGGCGGCTAGAGGTGGAAAGAGCGCGGGACCGGTTCCGCAAGTCCGGCTACGATCATCCGGACGTCATCTTCGACAACGAGCTGGATCTGGAAAGAATCCTCGGTCAAATCCTGGGAGGCGCCGCAACTGGCAGCGTGCTTTGGGACATTTTGCGTGCTGGTTTCGGCCTGCGATATCCGGGCGGCCGGCGCCGTTCTGGTGGCCTCACATTTCCCTTCCCGTTCCCGATCCCGATGCCCGGACGACACGGAGAGACGGGTGGTGACGAGTGGCGCCGACCTGACTCTCGTGGAGGCTGGTTTCCCCCTGAGGACGCCTGGGGGAAGAGCCGTCCGCGGTACGACGATGACGACGACGATGATGATGACGAGAGGCATCACCGTCGCGGAAAATGGGAAACTGGCGGTCGTTTCTGACCGGCGTCCAGAATTATCGAAGATCAAGACTTCGAAAATCGGCGTCGAAGTCAAACCTCGCTGAAGATCGTCCTGTAATGGCTGGCCAATTTGGCACGTGTGTGGCGCTAACACACGTGATGTCTCCTTCC
This sequence comes from Pseudomonadota bacterium, assembly GCA_003242645.1. The sequence continues at coordinate 2,572 of QGVC01000363.1, read as the reverse complement.
GTTGCCCATCTTATTCTTAGTCGGCATCAAGACGATCTCAGATTAATTGCCTAGATACTTTGCAAGTCCCCAGCAGCAAGATCGAATATGTGATCACCCTGCGTTGTCTTGACGAAACGGTGGTTGAGTGCCAGCCTCTCCAAAAAACATAGTCTCTAATGAGACCGGCAACAGCGAGGAGACTGGTGCCGTCATGATGAGGAAACTGCCCGCGCCGGAGGTTGCAGCTCGTTTTCGTGCTCGGTCCGAGCAGAAGCGCAAGAGTTCAGCACGAGCTCATCGCCTAAGAGGCCGAACGGGGATCCGCTTCCGTGTGGCACAAAACGAAGTTGTGTCACAGTTTGCGGCATTTCGGCTTCCAAACGCGAAACCTCCCTTTCAATCCGCGGAATTGGCATGGAGCTTGCCTGAGCTCCATTGAGCGTAACTGGATCCGCGTCAGGAGGAGGGGTTGGTTATGGATCGGAGAGACTTCCTGAAAGCCGGCGTAGCTGGATCAGCTGCCGTCACCGGCTCACTTGCAGCACCAGCTGTTGTGCGCGCCCAGGAGACATTCACTTGGCGGATGACCAACGCCTATCCGCCAAATTCTCCATTCTACGTGGTCGGCCCGGGCAGCCCGACCGATCTCATCTCAAAAATTGAAACCATGTCCGGTGGGCGGTTGAAAATTCAGCACTTCGCTGCTGGAGAACTCATCCCCGCCTTCGAAGGGTTTGATGCCGTCGTATCCGGGACGATCGAAGCCAATGCAGCAAATTCGTATTTCTGGTCAGGAAAGAGCTTTGCTGCACAGTATTTCACCACCATGCCATTCGGCATGAGCTTCCTTGGTCACATGGCGTGGCTCTATCACGGCGACGGTTTGAAGCTGTGGCACGAGGTCTACGAGCCATTCAATGTCGTGGCTTTTCCGATCAATAACACTGGCGTTCAGATGACCGGCTGGTTCCGCGAGCCTGTCGAAAGCGTGGAGGACTTCAAAGGCCTCCGCATGCGCATTCCCGGGCTTGCGAGTCAGGTCTACGGCGCGTTGGGAGTTGACGCACGTGTTTTGCCAGGTGGCGAGATTTTTCCAGCTCTCGAGCGAGGCGTCATCGATGCGGCCGAATTCGTCGGTCCCTATCAGGACCGTCGTCTCGGATTGCACAACGCCGCGAAGTACTACTACACGACGGGGTGGCACGAACCGGCAACGACCGGCGAGCTCCTTATCGCGAAATCCGCCTGGGAAGCGTTGCCAGCCGATTTGAAAGCCATCGTCCAGACGGCCTGCATGGCGGCGACACTCGAAAGCGTAACTTGGTCGGAAGCCGTGAACGGTGACGCGCTTGTCGACCTCGTGGAGAACCACGGTGTGAAGGCATCAGTGTTGCCGAAGCCGGTGGTCGATCGTTTGCGGGAAGCAACTTTCGACGTGCTGGAAACCGAGGCGGCCAAGGATCCAATGGTGAAGAAAGTCCATGAATCCTACATGGCTTTCAAGGCCAAGCATGATCGCTGGGCCGCAGTCAGCGAAGGTCCCTGGCATGCGATGATTCTGCGCGGGTGAGTTGGGCCTTGTCGACCATTCTACGTATCTCGTCGGTACTCGAGGCGGTCGTTGATATTTTCGGCCGCCTTGCAGCATGGACCTGCGTAGCCCTCGTACTGCTGGTAGCCGGCAACGTGCTGGTCCGTTACTTCTTCCACACCGGCACGATCTGGTTACAAGAACTAGAATGGCACCTGATATCGCCAATTGCGCTGCTGGGCATGAGCTACAGCCTCCTCAGGGGCGATCAGGTCCGTGTCGATTTTCTTTTCGAAAATCTACCTGGTCCTGTAAGGGCTGGGATCGAAATTTTCACGGGTTTTCTGCTAATCATTTTTTCGGTGGCGATCATCAAGCTATCGATACCGTTCGTCTATCAAGCGTATCGGGTTGGTGAAGGCTCGCCCAACCCAGGCGGGTTGGGCTATCGCTTCATCCTAAAGAGCTTCATTCCGCTTGGTTTCGGGCTACTCGCGATCCAAGCGGCCTGCCATATGCTACGCCACTCGATTATCCTGTACAGCGGACGATCCTGATGTCGCCAAACGAACTCCTGGCGATCGGCATGGTCGCCACTTTCTTTGGCTTGCTGATCATCGGAATACCCGTCGGCATGGCCATTGCGAGCTCGGCGCTCATATTCGGGTATCTTGGGTTCGGGCCGCTTCTCTTCAATTTGCTGCCGTCCCGCATCTACGGCGTCGTAACCAACTACACGCTCATGGCGATACCGCTATTCGTGTTCATGGGCGTTATGCTCGAAAAGTCACGATTAGCGGAAGAGCTACTCGACGTCATTGGCCATCTCTATGGCCGGATGGCAGGGGGAATGGCGATTGCGATCGTTTTGGTGGGCGTGCTGCTGGGCGCAGCTACGGGCATCGTAGGGGCCACAATCGTCACGTTGGGCCTCCTGACACTGCCGACGCTCCTACGACGGGGTTATTCGAAAGCAATTGCTTGTGGAACGATCTGTGCCTCCGGCACTCTCGGGCAGATTATTCCGCCGAGTCTCGTCCTCATCTTACTCGCTGACAT
>QGVC01000362.1 GCA_003242645.1 Pseudomonadota bacterium | reverse complement strand
CTACGGGCCGTGAGGTGGATCGTAGCGGCGCAGCCCCAGACCATGCTGCTCTTGGCGCTCCTCTCCTCCTGACTCCGGAGCCGTCGATACCGCAGGAGCCTAGAGAAGGTACACTCGACGATTCATCATTTCGGTCGCGCCGCGGACGTGCTTTGTCGCTCGGGCTTGGGCACGATCTGGAGGAAGAGCTCAAGCGCCTCCGCGACGAAGTCCTCCAAAGCCCCTTGGTAAGCCCCGTCCGCGAAGACCGTCTCCAGATAAAGGAATTCGTCCCGAAAAAGTACGTTCACCGGGACCGAAACCCGCCGCCAAACCTACGTGAGTGTCGGCTTTCCTACCCGAGCCGTAGTCGCAGGCCGTCAGAGCCCCCCGTACTCCGACTACCACCGACGGCCCGAACTGTTGCTGCTTCACTTGTAAATATCAGTACCCCTACAAACAACCACAGCGTATAATCCCTCAACAGCTCATTAAATAAGGGAGCGACCAGTCCGTAAACGGCGACCGAAGCGAGTGCCACATCGTGTAGACCGCGAACGTTGGAGGCGACATAGCGACGTTTCCGGATACCAACCCTTACAACCCCAAGTATCGTGACCACAATCATAATCGCGGGTATTATCCCATATTCCGCCGCGAGCGCGATATATCCGTTGTCTGCATACGCACCCGCTGCAGTAGCAAATGCGCCCGGCCCGACTCCCAACAGTAGATGATCCGCGGCGATTCGAATTCCTTGGTCCCATATCGCTAGTCGCTCGCTTCCCGCGGTATATTGCTCGACGGTCCGTTCAACAAACCGATACTTCAGCCACGACCATAGATTTATGCGGTCACCAACATAGCCCAATGCGCCTGCTACGGCCGCCGTTGCCCAAAAGGTCAGCAGCCCCTTACGACCCAACAGAGACTTCCGTAGCAAGAACAGGAGAAACAGAACGAAGGCCGCTATAGCGACAAGTGTTTGCCTTGAGCCAGCCTGCACCGACAAAAGGAGCAGGGAAAACACCGATACAACCGCGACGGCCGTCAAATATGGTCGCCGCTCGACCGCGCCGACCATGGTCGCTAGCGCCACCGTGGTCAACGCAAACAACCCGTTGAGATGGCGGTTCAATCCGGGGCCGAATTCCCCGAGCGCTGCACGCACTCGCCACGGGTCAAGAAGGCCGGCTACTCCGATCTGATCAATCAAATACACCCAAGTAAGAACGTTTGCAGCGCATCCACCAAGCAAAATCCAGAACAGCGCCTGCTGCACAACTGCCGGGCTAACAAGACTACACGCATTGTATACGACCACTACTATTACACATATCGCCGCCCACGGCACCACGTACAATACCGAAGCGCCTCCTTCTCCGACGAACGGCGACGCGAGCAGGGAAATTATGCCCCAAATCGTTACGAGGTACAAGCCGGCGACGGTTCGCATTACCACGGAAGGCAGCCGAATTCTTGGCAACAGCGCCACCCCGACTGCGCCGATGGCAAGCAGACCAAGTCGATTCGTGGTTATCCACCCGCCTAGCCCTGTGCCTGGGACGACGACATCTATAGCAAAGAGAATAGCCGAAGCCGCGATCAAGAGCGGCACGGCGGCGGGAGGCAACTTGATCCTACTCATGATCCGACGGCCTCTTCCCTTACTCTCGGATCGAGATCACGTGGCACGGGCAATTTCGTAGCCGCACGCCACCGCCAAACGTCTAGCTCCCTCCGTCCATGATCTCATTTGTAGAAACCGGTCGGCATTCTGCGCGTCCCACATCCGAAGCCTGTGAAGTGCCTCGCGGATATTAGACATGTCCACCTCAAGCACTTCGCCAAGCCTGTATGCCCTAACCATTTTGGGCAGGAACCCAATATTTAGCGCCAGGATCGGCTTCCGGACCGATGCCGCGGTATAAACTGACATCGGCACTGAATAGTCCCTGTACGCGCGCCAATAAAAGTCAATAAACGGAGCGATCTCGTGTTCGGCGATCGGCACGTATCCACTGGTGAAGCTAACACGAGGGTCGCCCTGAATAAATCGGAGAGCTTCTGGCGCGGTTGCCTTCAAGAAATCCTCGATCGGACCGACCACAATCATGCGAAGTTCGATGCCCGCGCGTCGAGCCGCCGCGATTAGTTCTGGGATTCGAGCATAATGCTCCATCTTCAAAGCGGGCGACCCGGCACACAACCCGACCATCAAAAGCCGGTCCTGCTCAGCCACCTCCTGTCGCCAACGCGCCACGATCTCGGTGACGTGGCGCGTAAATTGCCGAGTTTCTTCCCCGGTTGTCGTCCTCAGATATGAGCCGAACTGAACGGTTTCAATGCGAGCCGCACGATCAGGAAAATAGCGCCGTGCAACGTCGACCAAGAGATCATCAGTAACGAGTATTGCGGCGGCACGTCTCGCTATGAGTGATCGGCGGAATCTCGATATCAACGGGAACGTACAACTAGACTCTCGGTCGACGTTATGGCAAATCCATACAATTCTGACCCGGAATAGATAGCATAATGCTACACATAACAGCTCGGCTGCCGCGCGACAAACGGTCTTCCACAGTTGGGGATAATCATTCAGGTACCTGAACACAACTGCCTTGGGCCGACCCCGCCTAAGCGTATGACGTAGAAAGCGGAGCGGCAAATAAACTGCGGAACCTGGCGCTGTCTGGATCTCCACACCGAATGTTTTTGCGGCATCCCGCCACATCCTAGCCTTAACGTCGTCGCCCTGAATCAAGATGTATCCATGCATCGCTATCAAACCAAGCGTCGCGCTCGCACCTTATGCAGTCCTATCACGGAACCCAAGCACCCTGTTATGAAAAAATGCACGGATCATGGCGACTAGCTCAGCACCAGTCGGGCCAAGCAAAGCGGGCCTTATCATGGCAACTGCTGCTGCAGTCCCAATGCCCATAGCCGATACAACCAGGAGGACGGTCATTGTGCGTAGCCCAATATCGTTCAAATAAAACCGGCACATTATTGCGACCAGACCAACAATGATCCCTAGACATGCTCCGCCAAGTTGCACGGCAAAGTACGATGTTAATGGGATGCCAAGGAGCCCGACACTGCTAAGCGCGGCAACGACGTAATTGGTTATGATCGCCACCAATACGCCGCCGGCAACGCCAACGGCGCCCCACCTCGCTCCGATGATGCTCCCAATGATGACTAGAGCTGCGTAAAGGCCTTCCCGAACACTCCGCTTGTAAACAGCCCCGCATGCTTTCGCGAGCGAGTCACTCAGCTTGTACGCCGTCCGAAATAGTAGTCCTAGGGCGAGTACTTGGAACGGAACTACAGCACCAGTCCACTGTCTGCCAAGTAGAAGCTGCACGATCTCTGGTGCGAGGACTACCATCATCGCGCCCGCTGGACAAACTATTAGGCTTAGAGCTGCACTTCCCCCTAGGTATATCGATTTGAGCCGGTCGGGATCGCCTCGGACGCGTGACATCACAGGAAACAATACCGCATCTAATGCCTGCCCGAGATACTTAACAGGCAACATCATCAACTGGTAAGCGCGCGAATATAGGCCGAGCGTTGCCGGATCAAAAACCCGTCCAACGACCAAGTAATCGCCCTGATTAGCGGCATAGTTTAAGACTTGGGCCAACGTGTGACCAATTCCATAACGTAGCAGTTTCCGGTATTC
>QGVC01000042.1 GCA_003242645.1 Pseudomonadota bacterium | reverse complement strand
TGGCGCCGCTCGGTTGCGGCCTGCAGACTGGAGCCGGCACCGTGATGAATTCGTTTCGCGTCAAGGCCGGCCAATCCCTTGCTGTTTTCGGAACCGGAACCGTTGGCCTCGCGGCAATCATGGCGGCACGGATCGTTGGCGCCAGTCCAATTATTGGAGTCGACATCCGGCCGAAAAGATTGGCGCTTGCGCGCGAGCTCGGCGCCACGCACGTCATCGACAGCCGCCGAACGGATGTTTCAAAGCGCATCGAACGAATCTGCGGGAAGCTCAATTTCGCAATCGACACAACTGGTGATCCAGCGCTCATTGCCGCTGCGCAATCGTCCCTCGCCCCTGGTGGACGCCTGGCAGTGCTAGCAGGTGGCACCGACATCGAGCTGCCGGAAAACCGAAAAGTCCTTGCCATTATTCAAGGAGACTCGATTCCGCAGCGGTTCATTCCCCGGCTCATCAGGCTTTGGCGGGACGGAAAATTCCCCTTCGATCGATTGATCCGCTTTTACCCCTTCGAGGATATCAACCGCGCCATTGCCGATGTTGAAAACGGAAGAACGATCAAGGCAGTGCTGCGCATGAATTAGCTGCTACGCAGGAGCCTTGATCTCAGAATTGGGAACTCTGATCCCGGGTCTCAATTTCATCCTTGAAGTCTGACCTTTGGGAGCCACGGCGCTATGAGCAAGCTGGATGTGAACACTGCGACTCAAGAGGAGCTCGAGCGCATTCATGGCATCGGTGAGGCCCGCGCACGCGAGATTATCGCGTATCGGGAGGCGCGCGGAGGCATCCGGCACGTAGAGGAATTGCTTGAGCTGCCGCTGTTTCAAGTGGCCTCGCCTGAGGACAGGCAGCTACTTCTTGACCATGTTACGGTTAATCCAGAGACGCTTCCTGCGGGCATCGCAGGTAAGCTCAACCTAAACGTTGCGGACAAAGACGATCTGGAACGGATCAAGGGCATTGGCCCGCAGCGCGCCGATATCTTGCTCGATTATCGACGGCGGACAGGCCACTTCCGCAGTCTCGACGAAATCGACAGCCTGCCGAGCTTCGACGAGATGGATCCCGTCGAGCTGCAGGCGATCAAAGCCCATCTCTATATCGAATGAGGCGACGCTCCGTCCGTCCACCGCGCAGTCTTGTCAGCAAGCACGATGCTGATGAGAAGGTTCAGGCGAGCGCACGCGCCGCTGCCGGAGCAACGGCGCCCGAGCTGTTGTAGATCTTGGCCCTCGGCTCAGATCGCTTCCTGCAGCGCGCGACGAGCAGCCGTCACACCAGCCCGTCCAGCGTAGGCCGCTGCTGCCGCACCGAGGAGCAGGCCAACGAAGCTGACGATGGCTGCGCCCGAAATGGCACCCGCAGCTTGCTCGACCTGCTGTTGTGAAGGTTGCTGTGGCTGACCCGGCTGCTGCTGTTGCTGCGGAGCGCCACCGGCCTGACCAGTGATCTCGCCGAGCGGACCCATCGCCTGCTGCTGCATGCCGGCGCCAAGGATGCCACCCGCTGCGGTCGTCAGCAGGAATGCGACGACCAACGTGGCACCGGCCCACGACAGAAGCCCGTGGATCATGCCGTCGCTGCGATCAGCCGAGCCGAGTGTTCGCCCGGCTATCCAACCGCCGACGGCAGCAGCAATAATGCCCGCTATGGTCCACCAAATTCCAAACCCGGTGCCCAGCCACTCCATTCCTGCGCCGGTTCGCGCACCCGCAAGCCCTATGCCGATCCCTAGGAGATTGAGGACCAGGTGAACGGCGAGGGCCACGATCACGCCCGCAAACACTGCTCCCCAGGACAGGCGCCAGCCGGCCGGAGCGACCATCAAATCGGATGCCGGCCCCATATCGCGAGTGCTTTCGACCGAAGCTGTCCGACCAGGCGCTGTATGCGTCATGGAGCTGCGGACTTGCCGATCGTCTTCATGCATAGTCATGATGCGCCTCCAATGTCACGCCTACAACGCACCGGACAAACGCTGCGTTCCGCACAGGTTCCACGGCTGCAGGTGCGACATCAGCGGAGCCACTTTCTTGTTGGTTATCAAGTGATTGGCGCAAGACAGATCCCGGATAGGAATGATTGGGTCCGGGCGCAAAACGCAGGTGGTCGCGGTCGCCGATTAAGGACCTCCGCCGACTTCTCACACAAAAACGGGCGGCTGCACGCCGCCCATTTACCATTTCCAAGCTGTGCCCGTCGCCAGACTACTGAGTCTTCGTCTGGGATCCTGAAGCCTTGCCAGCTTCCGCGGATTTGGTGGCTGCCGCGCCCTGGCTATTGGCACCACCCTGACCGGCACCTTCAGCCGGCTTGGCCTCAGCCGTCGTCCCGGCCGATCGCGTCGGGTTCAAGGCGCACCGGTTCTGGAATTCCGCATTGGCTTTGTTGAGCCTGTCAGCCTTCACCAAGTCGGCCTTCTTCAGGCGATACTTGTTGGCGGCAGCCTTCTCGACCTTCTCCGCCACGCCCTCCTTCATGAGGCCGTCGATCTCAGTCGTGAGCTGAACGCAAGCCGGATCCATAGCCGGTTGTATTGAGCCGGTGGTGATCGGGCTGCCCAGAAACGCGCCGTCGCTCGAGCAGCCAGCGACCAGCACGGCCCCGAGCAGCAAGGATGCCGGCCCGCGAAGTGTCGTGAACATCTGTAAGTACCCCGTTGTGAGTCCGTTTGCTTGAACGCAGCGCACCGGAATCAATCCCATCCCCGCGCCCCCTGCTTAGGTGGCGGCTTGATATGCGGCAAGCGGACTGCCCGGGTTACCGACAGATGTTGCTCTTGCGATCAGGGGATCGTTGTGGAGAACCGGCCGCAAGTGTCACTTGGGGCACACTCTTGCGAGGTCCAGGAGGCCCGAAATGGCGAGTCCTTGCCCCGCCATTCCGCATACGTCGCGAATCACACCAGCATGCGTACCGGGTCTTCGATGAGTGCTTTGAAGGCGGCGAGCAGCTCGGCGCCGAGCGCCCCGTCCACGACGCGGTGATCGCAGGATAGCGTGCAGCTCATCATGGTCGCGATCTCGATGCGGTCACCGACCACGATTGGCCGCTTCTCGCCCATGCCGACGGCCAAAATGGTTGCGTGCGGCGGATTGATCACCGCATCGAAAACCTTGATTCCGTACATGCCGAGATTGGAGATGGACGTGGTGCCACCCTGGTATTCGTGCGGCGCGAGCCGGCGCTTGCGGGCGCGCTCGGCAAGATCCCGCATCTCATTGGAGATTTCGGAGAGCGACTTCATCTCTGCGTGCCGCACGACGGGCGTGAAAAGCCCGCCCTCGACCGCCACCGCTACGCCAATGTCGGAATACTTGTGACGGAGCGTGCCCTGCTCTGTCCAGGTTGCGTTGGCAGCCGGCACCTGCTGCAAGGCCAAGGCCCATGCCTTAATAATGAAATCATTGACGGAGAGTTTGAACGCTCGCGGCCCCTCCTTCGGCGCCGAGGCGTTGATGCGCTCGCGCGCTTCGAGCAACGCATCGATCCGGCAGTCGATGCTCAAGTAGAAGTGCGGGATCGTCTGCTTCGCCAGCGTGAGCCGCTCGGCGATGATCCTGCGCATGTTGTCGTGAGGCACCAGCTCGTAGGTGCCTTTCTCGTAGAGCGCCAGGATCTGCTCATCCGACATGGCGGGGGGTGCGGCTGGCCGCGGTGCGGCCTCCCGGGTCGGCCGCATAGCGATCACCTTGCCGGGCTCTGCCAGAGCAGCCTCGATATCTCGCTTGATGATGCGCCCGTGTGGCCCCGAGCCTCTGATCGATGCGAGGTCAATGCCCGCCTCTCGCGCGAGACGGCGCGCGAGCGGTGAGGCGAAGATGCGCGCGCCTTCACCGTTGGGCTTGCGCTCCGCTGGAGCCGGTCGAGCCGTAGCGGCGGGCGGTGCGGCAGCTAGTACGGGTTCTGCCTGGACAGTGGCGGCTTGAGGCGCCGCAGGTGCTGCTGCGGGCCGAGGCGCCGCTGCGGCCGGCTGTGCAGCGGGCTGCGGAGCTGGGGCTGCCGCTTCCCCAGCAGACTTCCTCACCTCTTCGACGGACTCACCTTCCTCCGCAATAAGCGCGATTGGCGTGTTCACCTTCACGCCCTCGCTCCCTTCAGGCACGAGAATCTTGGCGAGCGTCCCCTCGTCGACGGCTTCGACCTCCATGGTCGCCTTGTCCGTCTCGATCTCGGCGACAACCTTACCGGCCGTAATCTTGTCGCCTTCCTTGACCAGCCATCTGGCGAGCTTGCCCTCTTCCATAGTCGGCGACAGAGCGGGCATCAGGATCTGGCTGGGCATGATGTTGCGGGCCCCTTATTGAAATCGACCTCAATCGGTGAGTGTAGGCTGGATACCCGGCACACGAATAGCTCGGACGCCGTCAGGGCTCATGCTTTACGAAATGTACAGCACGCGCTTAACGGCCTCGACGACCTGATCCGCATTGGGGAGTGCCAAGCGCTCCAGATTGGCAGCATACGGCATCGGCACGTCCGCCCCCGAGACTTTGGCCGGCGGCGCGTCGAGATAGTCGAAGGCCTGGATGGCGACCTGGGCGCAAATCTCTGAGCCCACGGAGCATACCGGCCAGGACTCTTCCACCGTGACGATCCGGTTGGTCTTGCGGACGGACTCGAGCACCGTATCGAGATCGAGCGGGCGCAGCGTGCGCAGATCGATCACCTCTGCCTCGATGCCTTCCTTCGCCAACCGTTCGGCAGCATCGAGGGCATAGGTCATGCCGCGCGACCAGGAGACGATCGTCACGTCCTTACCCGGCCGGGCAATGCGCGCCTTGCCGATCGGTACGAGCCAGTCGTCGATTTTCGGCACCGGCCCGGAGACGCCATAGAGAATTTCGTTCTCGAGGAAGATGACGGGGTTGGGATCGCGGATGGCGCTCTTGAGTAGCCCCTTGGCATCGGCGGGATTGGATGGTGCCACCACCTTCAGCCCCGGCACGTGAGCATACCAGGCCGAGTAGTCCTGGCTGTGCTGGGCAGCCACCCGCGCTGCCGCCCCGTTGGGGCCACGGAACACGATGGAGCACCCCATTTGCCCGCCGGACATATAGAGGGTTTTGGCCGCGGAGTTCACGATCTGGTCGATGGCCTGCATGGCGAAGTTCCAGGTCATGAACTCGACGATAGGCTTGAGGCCCGCGAAAGCCGCGCCGACACCAATGCCCGCGAACCCCTGCTCCGTGATCGGCGTGTCGATGACCCGCTTCTCACCGAACTCGTCGAGCAGCCCCTGGCTCACCTTGTAGGCGCCCTGATACTGCCCGACCTCCTCGCCCATCAGGAATACGTCCGGGTCCCGACGCATCTCCTCCGCCATCGCATCACGCAGCGCCTCGCGCATGGTCTGCGTGATCATCTCCGTGCCAGGAGGAAGGTCGATCTCCGGGGCGACCTCGCGCGATGGAGCGACTGCCGGCGAAGGCAGGTCGGGGCTGCGGCTCACCCCATCACCGGCCGGCCGCGCCTGGGCTGGAAGGCTTTGGCTATCAGCCTGCTTGATGTCGCGAGCAGCTTCTGGCGAACCAGGGATCGGCGCGCCCGACTCCTCGCCGTCCTGAAAAATGACTGCGATCGGCGTGTTGACTTTCACCCCTTCGGTGCCCTCTGGAACGAGAATTTGTCCGATCCGACCCTCGTCCACCGCCTCCACTTCCATGGTCGCCTTGTCCGTCTCGATCTCGGCGATGACCATGCCGGACTTGACCTCGTCACCTTCCTTGACGAGCCATTTGGCGAGCTTGCCCTCCTCCATGGTCGGGCTTAGCGCGGGCATCAATACTTGAGTGGGCATTTCGACTGGATCTCTGACTGCACGCTCGATGGCCTCCCCTCCCAGGCTCGGGAGTGCGAGGATCAGCGTAAAAAGTAGTTAGCTACAAACGCGGTTACAGCTAAGGCTCGGGCGCCCATCGCCTTACCTCAAGACGTCTGTCCACAGCTCAGATGGATCCGGCTCGGGATCGGTCTGGGCGAATTCAGCAGCTTCGTTGACGATGCGGCGGATCTCGGCATCGATCGCCTTCAGCTCCTCCTCCGTCGCCTGCTTTTTCTCGAGCAGGCGGGCACGCACACGCTCGATGGGATCACGCTCCTCGCGAACTCGTTGGACCTCCTCGCGTGTACGGTACTTGGCTGGATCGGACATCGAGTGGCCGCGATACCGATAGGTCAACATCTCGAGGATGTACGGCCCGTTGCCCTCGCGCACCCATTTGGCCGCCTTGTCCCCGGCTGCCTTGACGGCGCGCACATCCATGCCGTCCACCCGTTCGCCAGGGATGTCGAACGAGCGGCCGCGCTGCGATAAATCCGTGGTCGCCGCCGAGCGCTCGACCGAGGTGCCCATCGCGTATTTGTTGTTCTCGATGATGAACAGCACCGGCAGCTTCCAGAGCTTGGACATGTTGAAGGTCTCGTAGACCTGGCCCTGGTTGGCGGCGCCATCGCCGAAGTAGCAGAAAGTAATATTGTTGTTGCCGCGGTATTTGTTGGCGAAGGCGAGCCCTGCGCCGAGCGGGACGTTAGCGCCGACGATGCCATGTCCGCCGTAGAAGTTCTTCTCTACGGAGAACATGTGCATCGAGCCGCCCTTGCCCTTCGAGTAACCGCTCCGGCGACCCGTCAGCTCGGCCATGACACGCTTGGGATCCATGCCGCAGGCCAGCATGTGGCCATGGTCGCGGTAGGTCGTAATGACCTGGTCCCCCTCCTGGGCGCACATCTGCAGGCCGACGACGACCGCCTCCTGGCCGATGTAGAGATGGCAGAAGCCACCGATGAAGCCCATGCCGTAAAGCTGACCGGCCTTTTCCTCGAAGCGCCGGATGAGAAGCATTTCGCGGTAGGCGTGGAGCTCCTGCTCACGGGTAAGCTCGGGCACATCGGCCTCTGTGCGCTCCTGCTCCGCTACAACGGAGTCGGCGCCGTTGGCAGGCATGGCCAACTTCGCCTGTTTTCCGCCAGATGACCCCCGCGCCCTTTCCGCAGGTGCCATGGATCCTCCTGAGCCTTGAAATTCAATGCGGATACGATTGTCCGCGCCAAACCTACACGAGCACACCTGGCTTTGCCAGATGTTGGCCCGCCTGGGAAGCCCTACGGCGCCGCGTCCAGAGTTGTAGACCCAGCTTCTCGACCAACGCTTTGACCAATCAGAACGATCCGGTCACCGGGCCGCGCCATCCCGAGAACACCGATGGCGATCTCTTCGACCATATCGGGATGCGGTGGATCAGGCCGAAGCAGAAGAACGTCGCGAAGCAGCTCGGCCGCGACGGCCTCGAGGGCAGCGATCTCCCGGTCCAGAGCGCGGGAACGCTCTTGGAGCTGAGACCGTGCCTCGAGGCCGTGCTTGCCCGTGATCGTGTGGTGGATGAAGTAGGCTGAAATCAGTAGGCAGCCAAGCAGTACCAGAAGATGCTGCCGTATCCTCCTCATCCCTCGATCCGGAGATGTCCGACGCAGAACCATCGAGACGTGCTCAATTGCAACGCTCGCGTTCTAGACCCGTCGGCGTTAAGAGCGGGTAAAGTGATGTTCCGTGTGCCGCCCAAAAAAAACGAACCTCAGGCCGTTGTGCGGCGCAGCACGCTGCGGCCGGCATAGCGAGCCGCGTCCCCCAGATCCTCCTCGATGCGGATGAGCTGGTTGTACTTCGCAAGGCGATCGGAGCGGCTCAAAGATCCCGTCTTGATCTGCCCGGCGTTCGTCGCGACCGCCAAGTCGGCGATGGTGGCGTCCTCGGTCTCGCCGGAGCGATGGGAGATGACGGCCGTATAGGCCGCACGCTGGGCCATCGCAACCGCGTCCAGGGTTTCCGTCAGCGTGCCGATCTGGTTGACCTTCACCAGAATGGAGTTGGCGACACCCTCGGCGATGCCTTGCGCCAGCCGCTTCGTGTTCGTGACGAACAGGTCGTCCCCGACCAGCTGGCAGCGATCGCCTAGCTCCGAGGTCAGCAGCTTCCAGCCCTGCCAATCGTCCTCGGCCATGCCATCCTCGATGGACACGATCGGGTAGCGGCTCACAAGATCGGCGAGGTACCGGGCCATGCCCTCCGAATCGAGCACCTTGCCCTCGCCCGCCAGGTTGTACTTGCCGTCCTTGTAGAACTCAGTGGACGCGCAATCCAGCGCGAGCACGACATCCTCACCGGGCTTGTAACCGGCCTTTTCGATGGCTCGCATGATGAAGCCAAGGGCCTCGTCCGCGGATTGCAGATTTGGCGCGAAGCCGCCCTCGTCGCCGACATTCGTATTGTGGCCGGCGTCCTTAAGCGCCTTGCGCAGGGTATGGAAAATCTCGCTGCCCAGACGGATGGCATCAGCGCACGTCGGCGCCGACACCGGCATGATCATGAACTCCTGAAGGTCGATCGGATTGTCGGCATGCGCGCCGCCGTTGACGATGTTCATCATCGGCACCGGCAGCAGATGGGCAGCCGTGCCGCCGATGTACCGGTAAAGCGGGAGCGTGCAGGCCTCCGCAGCCGCCTTGGCCACCGCCAGCGATACCCCCAGGATTGCGTTAGCCCCGAGCCGCCCCTTGTTCGGCGTGCCATCGAGCTCGATGAGTGTCTGGTCGATGCCCCTCTGGTCGGTCGCATCGCGGTCTCGTAGGGCTCTAAAGATCTCGCCGTTGACCGCCTCCACGGCCTTCTGCACGCCCTTGCCCAGATAGCGTTTCTCGTCCCCCTCGCGCAGCTCGATGGCCTCGTCCGCTCCCGTCTAGCCGCCAGACGGCACGGCCGCACGGCCCATCGAGCCATCCTCCAGCACGACCTCGACCTCGACCGTCGGGTTGCCGCGGCTATCAAGAATTTCCCGGCCGGTGATATCGATGATGGCTGTCATGAGGACCTCCTGCTCAAGCTCTTGAGAACTACGCGGCAACTCGCGGGCGGGTTCTAACCCACTCATCTGCATTGACAAGAGCCGCTTGCGCCGTTGTGGTGGAGACGCTATCGCGCGGCTGTCTCTGCAACGTCAGGAGCAAGCGCCATGAGCGAAGGACGCGAGGCCAGGACCTACACGGGCGGCTGCCACTGCGGAAAGGTCCGCTACGAGGTGACGACGGCGCTTGAGCCCGTGCTCGACTGCAACTGCTCCATCTGCCAGAAGCGCGGCGCCTTTTGGACTTATGTCGAGCCGTCGGCGTTCAAGCTCCTCTCTGGCGAGGACGATCTCACGGATTACCAGTTCAATAAGCGGAGAATTCATCACCTTTTCTGCTCGACCTGCGGCGTTTCCTCCTTCGCCCGCGGTAAAGGCGAGGACGGCAAAGAAGGAATTGCCATCAACGTTCGCTGCCTCGACGGGATCGACCTTGCCAGCCTGAAGCTGACGCCGTTCGACGGCCGGAGCTTGTAGGACAATGCGGGCGCTGGTCCTGTTCTCCGGGGGGCAGGATTCGACGACGTGTCTCGCGTGGGCCCTCTCCCGCTACGATCACGTTGAGACCATCGGATTCGCTTACGGCCAGCGTCACGAGGTTGAGTTGATCGCCCGTCGGAGGGTGCTGGAGGGCCTTCGCTCCGGCTTTCCTGGTTGGGCTCAGCGGCTGGGCGAGGATCACGTGCTCGATCTGGCCGAGTTCGGCGCCATCAGTGAAACGGCATTGACCCGCGAGGCCGCGATCGAGATGACTGCGGCCGGGTTGCCGTCCACCTTCGTCCCGGGCCGCAACTTAGTGTTTTTCACCTACGCTGCCGCCCTGGGCTATCGCCGGCGCATCCCCGTGCTTGTGGGTGGGATGTGCGAAACGGATTATTCCGGCTATCCGGATTGTCGTAACGAGACGCTGCAGACCCTCGCCCGCGCGCTCTCACTTGGGCTTGACTGGACGGTGGAGATCGCGACGCCGCTCATGTGGATCGACAAGGCCGGCACGTGGGCGTTGGCACACGAACTGGGCGGCGACCGTCTCGTTGAGCTCATCGTCGAAGAGACTCACACCTGCTATCTTGGCGACCGGAGTCAGCGCCACGCGTGGGGCTATGGGTGCGGCTCGTGCCCCGCGTGCGAGCTGCGCCGGAAAGGATGGGATCAATGGCAGACCGCAAAGAGCTGATCCGCGCCGTGGACCTTGCGCTCGCGGGTGATTGGGATGCGGCGCACAGGATCGTGCAGGCTTATGAGGACGATTCCGACGCCTGCTGGATCCACGCCGTGCTGCACAAGATCGAGGGCGATGTCAGCAACAGCCGCTATTGGTACGCCCGCACTGTGCACTCGTATGAAGCCTATTCAGATCCGCGCCAGGAATTACAGGCGATCAAAGCGGCATTGACGTATTGACGAGACACGAAAGGCGGACACGTGAATAGATCACAGATTTGCATTCGCCTTTCGTTGTTCCAATAGGGGGCATTTGTCTGGCATGGCCGCCAGCTTGCGAGCGATAATTGTTCGCGAGTTTCGCTCCAGATAATGGGCGATCGTCTCGACCCGTATCTTCACCGAGCCCGCCGGCTTCGTTGAATCCAGCTCTTGAAACGAGAAGAACAACGTTCCCGAGCGCTCAACGATTTGCTGCACGGGCGTGAATGTCGGCTGATCCATGCCGCATTCGTAGCTGGTAAGGCGGATGACGCAGGTGATCCAGGGAACGCGCGCGGCAGCCTTCGCCCCCCAAAGGATTTCATTCGTGTTGGCGCTGTAGGACGACGGCCAAACATCCGAAATGTCGAAGGGCGATTTGATGTATCCCTCGCGGATGTCGGGGCCGAACATCCAGTTGAGCAGGTCCTGGTCGATCGGGAAATACTGCGTCCACAGGATGGGATAACCGTAGGCTTGCAGGTCGGCCTCGATTTCGTGGCCGATGCCGGCATCCATGTGATAGGGCCTCGCGACGACCATCACACACGGCCGCCCTTCGCGCGCACACCATTCGAGAATCTGGCGGCTGCGGGCGCGCATTTCGCGATTGAAGGCCTCGAGCGTCCTATATCCGCGATCGACCGCCTCGCGAACCTCATCGAAGGTCAATCCCGGCAGGACGCCGTCCAACGCCTTGAAGAGCTGCCGCGGCACCTGCATTGGATCCGCTAACGAAACGAGCGGCGCCACGTGCCGGATGCCCTGCTCGGCGAAGACGTCCTTTTCCTTGAGAAAGCCGGCCTTGATATTCTCCGGCGCGGCCATCACGCGAGGACAGGCGAGCGAGTCGGCGACATGCCCGTTGAGAAAAGAGGGCATGGAATAGATCATCGGCGAAAAGAGAATGTTGATCTTGCGCTTCTGGCCGAAAATCAGCTCGCCGTAATGGCCCGAAATGCACTTGACCGGATAACAGCAGTCGACGGTTCCGCGACCGCTGCCGAATTCGCGGCCTTGTTCCTCCGAGGTGTCCGACGAGAAAACCACGCGGCCGACGCCAAGGCTCTCGAAAAATCCGAGCCAGAATTGATGCGTGCTCCAGATATTGAGAACTTTTGGAATGCCGATCCGAAGCTTGGCGCGCTCGGCCCGCTCAGGCTTCTGCCCAAGCACGTCGGAAGGCCTGTTCGCGAACCATTTCGCCAATATTGGGAAATTCACGGCGCTGCTTCTCCATTTGGGCTTTCACCGCCCGCATCTCGTTGGCGTCCTCCATCAGGCCCTTGGGGCAAGAGTTGCCGCTGATGACGCGCTCCCACCCTTCTTCAAGCGGCACCTTGCTCCACGGCCGGCCCTTGGCGCCTTCGAGCTTCACGTCGATGAAGGCGCGCTTGCAGTTCACCGGACACCAACGGCAGACGGTGTGCTCGCTCGTGGTGCTGCGGTACTCGAGGGATTCGATGAAATCGAAACCACGGAAGCGGCTCGGCTTGCCTTCGACGTGCGCATCGATCGCGCAAAGAGCCGCGCCGATGGCACCGGCCTCGCCCGAATAGGGGTGAATGAAAATTTCGGCATCCGGCACTTTCGACTTGATGAAGTCGATCTGCGCCTTCACCACCGCCATATTCCGGTGCGTCCCACCCTGCAGCACGAATTTGCGGCCGACAGCGCGGAGGTTCTGCAGCTGGCCAGCGTAAATCCAGACATTGAGCGGCAGCACGGCGGCAAGCGAGGCCATGATCTCCTCGGCCGACCAGCCTTTGCGCTGCTGATTGACGATGTCCGACTGCAAAAAGACGCCGCAGCCCATCGCGAGGCTCGGCATCGCTTTGGCCTGGAATGCCTTATCCGCGTATTCCTCGAGCGGAATGCCGTAGCGCTCCGCAACACCCTGCAAGAAGGCACCGTTGCCGGAGGAGCATTGTGAGTTGAGCCGGAAATCCGCGACCGTGCCCTGCCGCAGGATCATGATTTTCACGTCGGTGCCGCCAACGTCGCAAATCACGTCGGCATCCGGGAAGACGTGCAGGGCGGAAGTGGCGTGGGCAACGGTCTCGACAACGCCGATATCGGCTCCGATGATATCCTTCAACAAATCCTTTCCGTAGCCCGTTAGCGCCAGGCCAAGGACCGGACCGCGAGCTTTCTCGCGAATATCCCGGAACAGCGCTTTCGCATCCTCGATCGGATTTCCTTTGGATTGCACATAGACGCTCGCCAGGACCTCCTTTTCCGGGCTCATCACGACAGCTTTGGCTGTCGTGCTGCCGAAATCGCAGCCGATGAACACCGGCCCGTCGTAGGCCTTCGCAGGCTCAATTTTTCCGCGGCTGGCGGTGAACGCCGACTTGATACTTTCAAGGTCGTCGCTTTCGCGAATGAGGGCCTTGGCACCGCTTTTCGCCTTTTCCTGATGCTGGCCTTCCTCGATCCACCAGCGGAGCTTTTCGGTACCCTGATAGAGCCCTACGCCTTCCGCCTCGCCGTTGGCGACCTCAATGCACCCCAACGCCGCATAGTATAGCGCATCGTCCGGCACGTGGATGAGATCTGCCGGATCGACATCCGGCGGCAGCGCGCAATTACGGTCGCGCCAGAGGTTTGTCAGGTGACGCCGCCAAGCCTGCTGCAGGCCCTTGAAGAACATATTCGGCCCACCGAGCAGCAGGACTTGCGGCAACGGCGTATTGCCTTTCGTCAGTGTCGCAAGGTTCTGGTAGACGACTGCCTCGAATAAGCTGGCGATAATCTCTTCGACCGGCACGCCGCTCTTGAGCAACGTATTGGCATCCGCCTCGGCGAAAATCCCGCATTTGGAGCTCACCTTGTGCAAGCTCATCCCGTCGTAGGGCATGTTGCACAGCTGTTCAGACGGGATGCGCAGCTTGCGTGCCGTCTTTTCGATGAAGGTGCCCGTTCCGCCGCTGCAGGCGGACTGCATGTAAACCTGCTTGGTTTTCCCCGAGGCCGTTTCCGTGAAAAAGATCGTCTTCATGTCCTCGCCTCCGATTTCGGAGACGAAGCGGACTTCGGGGTGCAATTTCTCGACGGCTGCCGCCACAGCAACGACTTCTTGGACGAGCTTGCCGCCGACGAGCGGCGCGATTAGTCCGGCACCGGAGCCCGTAAAGAAGATGCGATCCTTGTCCGGTGCCAGACCGAGCTCCTGCTCCATGCGCGTCAAGAACTCGATTGCCTTCTCTGCCTGCTTGGTGTTGTGGCGCTGGTAATCGCGCCAAATCACTTGGCCATCTTCGACAACCACCGCTTTGATGGTTGTCGAGCCGACGTCCATGCCCACCGTTTTCATGCGGCTTGCCTCGCGTAGAAGCGATCGGCAACGTGGAGCATCGTGTTGGCGGCCATACCGGCAACGCCCATATGGGGCACGCGGTACGTGGCCTTGCGCATTTCCGGATTGGCGTCGAGCACTTTGCGCACGGCTTCCGGGTCGAGCCCGGTCTTCTCCATCACCTTCACGTACTCGCGGACGGCGCGCTTCTTGGCCTCGGTGAGGATCATCTGGCAGCGGGAGAGTGCGTGCACCTCGGCATCGCCTTTGACCTCGATGGGCGCGTAGAGCAGATCCGGATGCTGGCCAAGCACGCCCGCCATGGCACCGACGCTCATGGTGTTCGGCATGCAGGAATAGGGCGACAGCTCGCAGATCATATGCGCCTTCTTGTGCAGGTGCGCCCACAGCGCCTTGCCGATCAGCATGTCGCCCTCGCCGCCGGAGAGGCGGTGGTGGAAATAGGGTGCCGCGAGCCGCCGCAGCTCGTATTGGTCCGGTATCTCGTGGGGAATATTGCCCAGGGCCTTGCGCATCCTGTTGTAGGTTGCGCGGAATAGCTTCTGCAGACTCTTCAGCGCCCAGATTTTCGCTTGCGCGGTCCGATCGGTGCCCATCCGGTCCTCCAGCTCCTGCACATAGAAGCGGATCCAATAGTCGAGCCACACGACAATGGGGGCCGGATAAACCTCCGCGCCTTCGGATTCGAGCCAGCGGTGGATGTTGTAGTTGGGATCGCCCTCCACCGTCTGCAGATAAAACTCGCCGGTGATCTTCACTACGGGCTTCACCCGCAGCCGATCGACCTCGATGGCCTCGAACTTACGGTAAATCTCCCGGAGCGCTTTGGTGAAATAGTCGGTCGTCAAATGCCAGACGAGCGGACCCCACTTCTTACCTTTGTCGGGCCGCTTGCGGAAAACCTCATAAAGGTAGTCCACGCTCTCGCGAACGACGCGATCGGTGCTGCCTGGCTCGAGCTCATAAGGCCGCGTTCTGTACTCCAGGCTCTGCAGAGCATCCGTGCACAGAATGGCCCAGACCGTGCCCAGCGTCAGCGGGATGCTAATCTCAAGACCGCCGCCCTTGAGTGCGCCCTGGTCCATCCTGTTCTGATCGATCAGAAACAGCCGGAACGACTCGAGGCCCAGGTTCCGCAGCGCCAGCTCATAGCTTTGGTGATACTGGCCGAAGCGGCACGCCCCACATGAGCCAGCGGTGACGTACACATACTTGTCGGCCACGGCCTGCTCGCCAATCCGCTTCGCCTCCCTGCGCAGGAAGTTCGCGAGATTGCCGGTGGTGAAGCTCGTGGGGCAGCATTGTCCAATGTCGGCCAGCTCCCGACCGAGCAAAAGATCCTCTCGCGTTGCGGTTGGCAGTGGGCGCGCCTTGTAGCCGAGGTTCTCGAACACGGCCTTCATGACGTGCTCGGCGCGCCAATGAAGCCCCCCATAGAGGATCTCGACGTCTTTGATTTCTGATTTCGTGAGGGGACGCGGCTGGTAAGCGCGATAGTGTTGCTGCTGCAGCAGAGTGGCCATGCGCTACGCTCCGTCCGGAGATCCCGACGAGACCAGCAACCCTCAGCAGGCCGATTGGTTCCCGAAATCGAGCCTCAGATCGTGGCGTTTGAGCACAACATATTCCAGGGCCAGATGGCAAGTCTGGTAGGCGAGCACCGTGCACGGAGCTCGCCGTGCGGGCATGCTTAATGAGATGAGCTAATTGCCAGGTTGCCGTACGCGAGAAACGGGAACCGTGACGACCTCCCCTTTCGCAACGGTTAATGCCACCTCACCACGCTTCAATCTGAGAGCGTCCTCTCCGAAGAGCTCGCGCCGCCATCCGCGCAGAGCTGGGACGTCCGGGTCCTCTGCCACCGCGATGCGCTCGAGATCACTTGTATCTGCAATGAGCTTTGCTGCGACCCGGTTGCGAGCCGCCGCTGCCTTGAGCAGAACACGGAGGAGATCAACCAGCGCCGTTGCTTCTGCCGGTAGGGCTTGACCGGTGGGGATCTGTGGCAGCGTCTTCGGATTGCGCGCAAGGCCGCGCTTGACGGCCTCGATGATCTCCCGTGCCCGCGCTGACCGCGAGAAGCCTTCGCTCAACGTGCGTAGCTCGCCAAGCTGCGCTGTGTCGGTGGGCGCCTGGTTGGCGATATCGTAAAGCGCCTCGTCCCGCAGGATGCGCGAGCGCGGCACATCCAGCGTTTGGGCCAGCCTCTCCCGCCAAGCAGCCAATTCGATGAGCACTGCGAACGACCGGCGGTTCTTGGCCCGCATCTTTAGAACGTGCCGGCGACTTCTGGGGTTCATCACAAAGGGTGCGGGGGCGGGGAGAGGGGGCATCATCTCTCCAAAACAAGAGGCGAAGACCCGTTTCT
>QGVC01000041.1 GCA_003242645.1 Pseudomonadota bacterium | reverse complement strand
GGGCGAGATAAAAAGCAAAAGGCCCGGTCTTAAGACCCGCTTTCCCCGCACTCTGACAGTGCCAGCGCCCGCACCGCCGCAACCGGCACCGGGCCCGTCTGCGAGCCCGTCCGAGCCCGCTCAGCCGGCGGCGCCCGCCGAAGCCGCCATTGACTTCGCCAATCACCCTGGCTGCGTGAAATCACCGATGGTCGGCACCGCTTATAGGGCGCCAGAACCAGGCGCACCGCCCTTTGTCGAGGTCGGCTCGAGGGTCACGCAGGGGCAGACGCTGATGATCATCGAGGCGATGAAAACTATGAACCATATCCCTGCGCCGCGGGCCGGGACGGTGACTCACATCCTCGTGGAAAATGGTCAGCCGGTCGAATACGGCGAACCCCTCGTCATCATCGAATAGCGACTTGGGGATGGCAAGCGCACCCAGATTCCCTCTCCGCCAAACCGCCTGGATAAGATGTTCGAAAAGGTTCTGATCGCCAATCGTGGTGAGATTGCACTGCGGATCCAGCGGGCTTGCAAGGAGCTGGGCATCGCGACCGTTGCCGTGCACTCGACGGCTGACGCTGATGCGATGCATGTGAGGCTCGCTGACGAGAGCGTGTGCATCGGTCCGCCGCCGGCCTCGGAGAGCTACCTCAACATTCCGCGTTTGCTGGCTGCCTGCGAGATCACCGGCGCTGACGCCATTCATCCGGGCTATGGATTTCTGGCGGAGAACGCCCGCTTCGCCGAAATATTGGAGGAGCACGGCATCACGTTCATTGGACCGACGTCCGAGCACATCCGCATGATGGGCGACAAGATCCAGGCGAAGGAAACGGCCAAGCGCCTCGGCATTCCCGTGGTCCCTGGATCGGACTCGGCAGTGCGCAACGAGGCAGAAGCGCTCCGGATCGCCAAGGACATGGGATTTCCCGTGCTCATCAAAGCCGCCGCTGGCGGCGGCGGTCGTGGCATGAAGGTCGCCCGGTCTCCGGAGGAGCTGGAAGTCGCGCTAGCGACAGCGCGAGCCGAAGCAAAAGCCGCATTCGGCGATGACAGCGTCTATATCGAGAAGTACCTGACCAAACCACGCCACATCGAAATTCAGGTGTTTGGCGACGGAAACGGCAACGCCATCCACCTCGGCGAACGAGACTGCTCCCTACAGCGGCGCCACCAGAAGATTTGGGAGGAGGCACCCTCCCCCGCGATCAATGCCGAGGAGCGCCAAAGGATCGGCGAGACGGTCGCCGCGGCCATGCGCAAGATCAAGTATCGCGGCGCGGGAACCGTGGAGTTTCTGTACGAGGACGGCGAGTTCTATTTCATCGAGATGAACACCCGCCTGCAGGTCGAGCACCCGGTCACCGAGATGATCACGGGGGTCGATCTCGTCATCGAGCAGATCCGCGTAGCGGCAGGCCTTCCGCTCAGCCTCAGGCAAGAGGAGGTGAGCTTCTCGGGCCACGCCATCGAGTGCCGTATCAACGCGGAAAATCCGAGAACCTTCCGGCCATCACCCGGCAAGATCACCTACTGGCACCCCCCGGGTGGGCTCGGCGTGCGCGTCGACAGCGGCGTGTACCAGGGCTACACAATTCCTCCGTATTACGACAGCCTCATCGGCAAGCTCATCGTCCACGGCAAGACGCGCAACGAATGCCTTATGCGGCTGAAGCGCTGCCTTTCAGAGTTCGTCATAGACGGGATTGAAACGACGATCCCATTGTTTGCAGATCTGGCGCGGCATCCCGATATCGTAAACGGCACCTACGACATTCATTGGCTGGAGAATTACCTTAGCCAGGGTGAGTGAACGCCGCCGTAATTCTTAAAGCTACGGATATTGCTCGGCCGAGCCAGGCTGAGCAATAATATTGCTAAAGCGATCGCGGTCGGGGAACCGGGGGAGAACCTGACCGATTTCACCTTAACGCCGGCGTTCTAGCCGAAGCCCGGGCGACAAATTCCGATGACTGCTCGCGACACCCCACTGCTCGAGATCACCCCGCAGGTCCTGCTCAAGGCCTATACCTGCGGCATCTTCCCCATGGCGGAGAGCGCGGACGACCCGCAGCTCTACTGGATAGAGCCGCAGGCGCGCGGCGTCCTCCCGCTCGATCAGGTGCGAGTGCCGAAGCGTCTACGGCGCACGATTCGGCAAGAGCGTTACCAGATACGTATCGACACCGATTTCGCGGGAGTGATTGCCGGTTGCGCAGCTCCGAAGCCGGGCCGCCGTACGACCTGGATCAACGACCGCATTCGCAAGCTCTACCGCGAGCTGCACAGGCTCGGCTACTGCCACACTGTCGAGGTTTGGGACGGCGAGCGCCTTGTTGGTGGCCTTTACGGGGTCGCTCTGGGCGGCGCCTTTTTTGGTGAGAGCATGTTCTCGGAGGTTCGCGATGCCTCCAAGATCGCGCTCATTTATCTGTGCGCCCGCCTGATCTACGGCGGCTTCGTGTTGCTCGATACGCAATTCGTGACCGACCACCTGCGCCAGTTCGGCACCATCGAGGTTGATCGGGCCGAATTCCACCGTCAGCTCGAAGCCGCCCTCAAGATCAACGGAGACTTCTTCCGCCTGGAGCCTGAACCCACGGCAGAGCGGGTGCTCGATATCGTGCTCGGCAATCAGGCGGACTAATTCAGACTGCCCCAACTTCCGCCGAACCTGTTCGTCCGCTATTCAGCGCGATTTCGTCGAGCGCTCAGTAATGAGCGAATGTAGCTGAGCGCCCGACTGGCAAGCCTAACCGTTGACCCCAAAGCGGCGCTGCCACCACCCCCGGCGCGCCGGCTGCTCGGAAGGCGTTGGTCGCTCAGGTGTGACCGCGCCTATTTCAGGACCGAGAACGATTCTTTCAATGATGGGCTCGCTCGCGACTGGCTCCGTTCGCGGGGTGCGCGATGGCCTTTGCTCCTGAGAGGCCCCTTCTGCCTGCGACTCCAAAGCCGGCACTGAGGCCACTGGTGGTGCTGTAGAAGCCTGCGCAGGCTCTGCTCCTGCCTGTTCGGTCATAGCAGGACCACTCTCCGCCTCGGCATGGGCGACAGCCCCGCTCTCCGGTTCGGCAATCGCCACTTCGGCGCCCGGCACCACATCTTCTGAGTCGGGAGCCGAAGTTACTGTCTGATCAGCGGTAGCATCGAGCTGCACAGGCGCCTCGGAGCTTGCCTCAAGCACGGGCCCGCTCTCAGGCTCGACCGCCTCGGCATTGGCCTCGACGACACCGGACTCACCGGCAACAGCAGGCGCGACACCATCCCGGTCCCGGCGGCCGCCCCGGCGACCGCGGCGCCGGCCTCGTCTATGGCGACGTTGCTCGTCTTTCGGCTCTTCGGAGCTTTCGGCGACCTGCACCTCTTCCTCGCCGTCCTCGACATCGTCGGCAGACGCGACCGCCTCTGCAGGCTCCTCATCAGGCGAGAAGGAAACCTCCTCGACGGCCTCGTCGACGGCCTCCTCTTCCTCGTCCTCCTCCGAGATGTCGTGCTCGTGGTCCGAAAGGTCGTGCTCGCCGTGCGCGTACATCAGCTCACCGTCGGCGCCGTTACCAGGCACCGCCGGTGTCGCCTGCAGGTGCTCGCCACGTGCACCACCACGACGCCCGCGGCGACGGCGCCGCCGGCGCGATCTCCGCGTTTCGACTTCCTCCGCCCGTGCCTGCTCTTCCTCGTGTCCTGTTTCCTCGGCCTCCTCCTCGACGCCCTGGAAGCCCCAGTCCAGGCTGACCGGGCTCCGCTCCGGCTGCCGTTGCCCGTTGGTGGTTGCGCGCGGCGCCTTCTCGATCAGGAAGTTGGCGCCCTGCACCTTGTCACTCGCCTCGACGGTGATCGAGACGCCGTAGCGAGACTCCATCTCATTGATGTAGGCCCGCTTGTTGTTGAGGATGTAGAGCGCCACCGGGACGGTGGTCTTCGCGACGATCGGGCTCGGCGGCCCGGACATCAGCGCGTCCTCCATCGCGCGGATGACCGCCAAGGCGACAGATTCTGTCGAGCGGATAATGCCGGTGCCCTGACAGTGCGGGCACGGCGTGGTCGAGCCTTCGAGCACGCCAGACCTCAGCCGCTGGCGTGACATCTCAAGAAGGCCGAAATGACTGATCCGGCCGACCTGGATACGGGCCCGGTCGTTCCTCAGCGCTTCCTTCAACCGCCGTTCGACCGCGCGGTTGTTGCGCTTCTCCTCCATGTCGATGAAGTCGATGACGATCAGCCCCGCGAGGTCGCGCAGCCTGAGCTGACGCGCGATTTCGTCCGCCGCCTCGAGGTTGGTCTGAAGCGCTGTCTCCTCGATGGAGAATTCGCGCGTTGCCTTGCCTGAGTTGACGTCGATCGCAACCAGCGCCTCGGTCTGGTTGATGACGAGGTAGCCGCCCGACTTCAGGTGGACGTACGGGCTGAACATGGCGGCGAGCTGCCGCTCAACCTGGTAGCGGCTGAACAGCGGCTCGGGATCCTGATACAGCACCACGTTCTTGACGTGGCTTGGCATCAGCATCCGCATGAAGTCGCGGGCTTCCTTGTAGGCCGCTTCGCCGGCGACGATGATCTCGTCGATGTCCTTGGTGTAGAGGTCGCGGATCGCACGCTTGATGAGGTTGCCTTCCTCGTAGACGAGCGTCGGAGCCGTCGAGCGCAGCGTCAGCTCGCGGACGCTCTCCCAAAGCCGCAGCAGGTACTCGAAGTCGCGCTTGATCTCCTGCTTCGTCCGTGAGGCGCCCGCCGTGCGAATGATGAGCCCCATGCCCTCAGGCACGTCGAGCTCAGCGGCGATGGCTTTGAGCCGCTTGCGATCCTGGATGTTGGTGATCTTGCGGCTGATGCCGCCACCGCGCGCCGTGTTCGGCATGAGGACCGTGTAGCGGCCGGCGAGCGAAAGATAGGTGGTGAGCGCCGCACCCTTGCTGCCACGCTCCTCCTTGACGACCTGCACCAGCACGATCTGCCGGCGCTTGATCACCTCTTGGATCTTGTAGCTACGCAGGCGACGCCGGGGACGCGACGGAACCTCCTCGAGAGCATCCTCGGCGCCGATGTTCTCGAGCTGTTCGACCTCTCCATTCCCGTTGCCGTTTTCGCCATCGCCTTCGACCTCCTCGACGCCGACGTCCTCGACGAGGCCGATTGCCTTCGGCGCATCGGGGAGATCCCCTGCCTCCTCGTCCGGAGCGGTAGTACGCTCAGCTACGGCCTCGGCTGCATGACCGTTCTCAGCCGCCCCCTCTGGAACAGTCTCCGTCAGCCGTTCATCGGGCTGGGCCGACTCGGCCACCGTCTGTGCCGCGGTGTCCTCCGCAGCACACTCTTCGGGAGGGGCAGTTTCACTCTGCTCTAACGAAGCTGGCGCTTCCGGTTCTGGCGGCAGGAACTCGGTTACGTCAATGGCCCGCTCTTCCAGCCGGTCGATCTCGTCGCCATCCTCAGCTTCTTCCCGATGATCCTCCTGCTGTTCGGCTTCCCGATCGGCCGCCGCTTCCTCCTCTGCCTCTGCGGCAGCCTCCTCCTCGAGCAGCGCCTGACGGTCAGCGACAGGGATCTGGTAGTAGTCCGGATGGATCTCGTTGAAGGCGAGAAACCCGTGGCGGTTGCCGCCGTAATCCACGAACGCCGCCTGCAGAGACGGCTCTACACGCGTGATCTTCGCGAGATAGATGTTGCCCCTGAGAAGCTTGCGGGCCGCGGACTCGTAATCGAACTCTTCTACCCTGCCTCCTTTGAGAACCACCACCCTCGTCTCTTCTGGGTGGGTGGCATCGATGAGCATCTTGTTGCTGGACATGTGTTGTGTTCCTTGTCGCGCCGGTGCGGCTGGACCCCGTTCATGGATCTCGAGCTAGCGTCAGCTCGGCCAAGCCATGAGGGTCGCCGGGACACGGCGCGAATGTCTTGTTGCTGAAGATGTTGAAGCTCGGAAAGGGGTTCAGACCACGTGAACCGCGAAGCATGTGCCACGCTCGGCCGGCAATGCAGTCCCAAACGGGATTTGCAAATCTTCTGCCTGCGCCTCGTTTGTGTGAGCGTGTGTTCCATACGGTTACTTGGCGAACCGGCTCTCACGTGAGCCATACCGAGGCTCGATGGAGAGCTAAGCCCGTCACCGGGCAAGACAAAGTGGCGTCCTTGTGCAAGCCGCCGCTGAAGTATCCCGCTAGCCGCACCCCTTTCCCGTGCGGCAAGGGCAGGACATATGTCTCTCGGGTGGCGCCGGCAAAATCGCGCTCACTCCTTTCCTGGACGCGACCACGCCGAGGAACGGACGCCGCCCGTGGAAGCCGGCTGTTCACCCATCCGCGCCAGTTAGGCCATCACGCGTGACCCGGTAGACCAGTTCGCGGTGCAGCGAAGCGCTCGCTCTCAGAGGTCCTACCTGGCTCGCTTCGAGAATCGAGCCCCGGCGCTTACCAGACTGTTTAAGTGCTCCCCCCTGCCGAAGCAAGAGTGTTGTGTGTGTCACGTCCGAGGCTCAAAGCGCCAGAAGCCTCTTGTGCTGCGGCAGTTTGCCCAATAACCCGTTAAGCTCTGATAAATCGCGACAAGAAATGTGAACAAGCGGGGGGCGTTGCGGCGTATGCAAGCTAGGGGGCGAAGGCTTGCCACCACCGTGGCGGCATTGGTTCTCGTAAGTGTGGCCCATTGCACCAAAGCCTTGGCGCAACCGGCCGGCCTTGGAGCGGCCATGCCGGGCTGGACCGTCGAGGTGAGCCCGAACAAGCCCGCCGTCACGCGCGCCCAGCTGACCACGACCGCGGATCTGACCCGGCTCATATTTGATCTGACAGAGTGGGTGACGCCAAAGGTCACCACCGTCTCCAAACCCGACCGGGTGATCGTGGACCTGCCCGAGGTCGAATTCCGCATCGATCCTGCCAGCGGTCAGAAGGGCAAGGGGTTGGTGAAGGCGTACCGATTTGGGCTGTTCCGATCCAAGCAGTCACGGATCGTCATCGACACGAATGGGCCGGTCCACGTCAAAACGGCCCGGGTAGAGGGACGCAAGCAGCCTAAGCTCATCATTGAGCTCACCCGCATCAAATCCGGGCAACCCACTGCCCCCACAGCTCAGCCTGCGCCCGCGGATCTGCGACCGACCCAGTTCGAAGATCCCCCCACTTTGGTTGCTGCGAGCAACGCGCGCCCGGTCATCGTCATCGACCCGGGTCACGGCGGATTGGATCCGGGCGCCGTTGGCTCGACCGGGTTGCTCGAGAAGGACGTCGTTCTTTCGGTCGCGCGCCGTCTCAAGACCCTCCTCGATCAGACTGGCCGCTATGTCGTCGTCCTGACGCGCGACAGGGATATCTTCGTGCCGCTGCAACAGCGCGTGGACATCTCTCGCCGGCACAAAGCCAATCTCTTCATATCATTGCACGCCGACGCCGTGCCTGAGGAAAGCCTTGCCGGCCTGGTCCGAGGGGCGAGCATCTACACCCTTTCCGAGTTTGCCTCGAATGAGCAGGCTCGCCGGCTTGCTGAAAAGGAGAACGCCGTTGATCTTCTGGCCGGCCTCGCGCCCGCCTCGCTCGATACTCAGGACGAGGTCCGTAACATCCTCATCGACTTGCTCAGGCGGGAGACGGACACCTTCTCTGCAGAGTTCAGCAATCTCCTCACCAACGAGTTGCGTAAGCACATGAAGCTTGCCCGCGATCCTCAGCGGTCAGCTGCATTCTTGGTGCTGCAACAAGCCGAATCCCCCTCTGTCCTCATCGAGCTGGGGTATATGAGCAACGAGGAGGATCAGAAGCTTCTGCAGTCGCTGGAGTGGCAAACCAACATCGCCCGAGCTATCGTTGCAGCCGTCGATGCGTTCTTCGCGAAACGAGCTATGGGCGCGGTCCACGTTCCGTGATAACCTTAGTGAATCTCTTAAAATACTCACATTCGTCCAGTTAATCCGATACCGGCCTGTGAAATTCTTTGGCCGAACTACCCATTTTTCGGAGCAAGCTGGCCGAACCATGCTAGCTATGTTCCCATGCCGTTTTGTTGCCGCCTGACTGTGTGAGGAAGCCACAACCGATCCTAGAAGCTGAAGGTCCATGCGAGCACCGATCCTGCCTCCGCCTGTCGCGCCGAAGCGAAGACGAAAGCGCCGGAGTCTCCTCCTGAGCGTGCTGGGTTGGATGTTCGCGGCAGGGGTAGTGGCTTTTCTGGCGGGATCGGCCGTTGCCGGATATGTGCTCTGGTATGTTTCGCGGGACTTGCCGAGCTATGAGAGCTTGGCGGAGTACGAGCCGCCCGTGATGACACGCATTCATGCGCACGACGGCCAGCTCATCGCCGAGTACGGGCGCGAGCGGCGCATCTTCGTGCCGATTAACGCCATACCCAAGCTCGTGATCCATGCTTTTCTATCCGCTGAAGACAAGCGCTTCTACGAGCATGGCGGGCTCGACTTCATCGGCATCGCACGCGCTGTCATCAGAAACCTGCAGAATCCTGGGCGACGTCCCGAAGGTGCATCGACCATCACCCAGCAGGTCGCCAAGAACTTCCTTCTTTCCAGCGAGCAGAACTACGAACGCAAGCTGAAGGAGGCGATCCTCGCGATCCGCATCGAGCGGGCCTTCTCGAAGGATAAAATCCTCGAGCTATACCTGAACGAGATTTACCTGGGCATCGGCTCCTACGGCGTGGCCGCAGCCGCCCTCAACTACTTCAACAAGGAGCTGGACGATCTGACGCCAGAAGAGGCGGCCTACCTGGCGGCGCTGCCAAAGGCTCCCAACAATTACCATCCCTTCCGCAAGACTCGCGAAGCCACCATTCGGCGGAATTGGGTGCTCGATCAGATGGTCGAGAACGGCTACCTCAGCCGCGAGGAGGCGGAGCAGGCCAAGGCCAAGCCTTTGCAGGTCAACCTGCGTCCCTTTGGGGCGCACATCTTCGCTGCCGAGTTCTTCGCGGAGGAGGTGCGCCGGACGCTTCTTGCGCGCTACGGTGAGGAGAAGCTGTACGGTGGCGGGCTTTCGGTACGCACCACGCTCGATCCCGAGCTGCAGCGCCACGCGCGCAAAGCTTTGATCGATGGCCTCGTTGAGTTCGATCGCGAGCGCGGCTGGCGCGGTCCCGTCGACCATATCGACGTCAGCGGTGACTGGGGTGCCAAGCTGGCGGAGATGAACGTCCCCTCGGACATTGATCCGTGGCGGTTGGGCGTCGTCCTCGAAGTGGAAGCGGCCAAGATCATCGTCGGGCTCAGGCCCACGCGCGAGCCGGACGGGAAGATCTCCCCGAAACGGGAAGCCGTAGAAATCTCCTTCGAGGAAATGAAGTGGGCCGGCAAGTTCCGTGCCACCGATCGCCCGAAGGGGCCAGCACCAAAGAAGCCGTCGGATGTCGTTCAAGTGGGGGACGTGGTCTACGTGTCGCCCAAGGATCCGAACGATCCCACCGGCGCCTGGAGCTTGATGCAGATCCCGGAGGTTGGTGGCGGCCTCGTGGCGATGGACCCGCACACGGGCCGCGTGCTGGCAGTTGTTGGTGGCTTCTCCTTCTCGATCAGCCAGTTCGACCGCGCTATCCAGGCGAGGCGCCAGCCAGGGTCCTCGTTCAAGCCTCTCGTTTATGCCGCTGCCTTGGATAACGGCTACAAGCCCACGAGCATTGTGCTCGATGCGCCCATCGAGATCGACCAGGGGCCTGGGCAGGAGGTCTGGCGCCCGCGGAACTACAACAAGGAAGCTTCGTACGGCCCCTCCACCCTACGAATCGGCATCGAGAAGTCCCGTAACCAGATGACGGCACGCCTGGCGCAAGAGCTTGGGATGCCGATCATCGTCGAATACTCCAAGCGGTTCGGCGCCTATGATGATCTGCTCCCCGTGCTCGCGATGTCGTTGGGTGCGGGAGAGACGACACTGCTCCGAATGACAGCCGCGTACTGCGTGTTTGCCAATGGCGGCAAGCAAGTCAGACCGACCCTGATCGACCGAATCCAGGACCGCTGGGGCCGAACGATTTGGCGGCACGATCAGCGCGAGTGCGTCGGTTGTAACGCGGATGAATGGCGCGGTCAGGAGGAGCCCGAAATCCCGGACGACCGGAGGCAGGTCATAGACCCCTACACGGCGTTCCAGATGACCTCGATTCTTGAAGGCGTCGTGCAAAGGGGCACTGCGACGATCGTGAAGAAGATACTGCCCGGCACGCCTCTGGCGGGAAAGACAGGCACGACGAACGAATCGAAGGACGCGTGGTTCGTCGGATACTCGCCGGACCTCGTCGTTGGCGTCTACGTCGGGTACGACACGCCCAAGCCCATGGGTAAGTCCGCGACCGGTGGACAGATTGCGGCGCCGATCTTCGCCAACTTCATGAAGCTCGCGCTCAACGGCAAGAAGGTCCCGTTCCGCGCTCCGCCAGGCATTCGCTCGATACCGGTCAACCGCTACACGGGCATCCGAGCATCGCCAGGCGACAGCAATGTCATCTGGGAGTACTTCAAACCGGACGAGGAGCCGGATGACCCGAACTCGTTCCTCGGTTATGAAACGAGCTCATACAGCGATAGCGACAGAACATACCCGCCGGCCCGCAACGTGATTTCTGGCTTTGGGAATGTTTATTGATAGGCGCGCCTATCACGGCGCGCCCTCTGGGCTCGGCTTCAGCCAAGTTTTTTCGTTGCTCGCGCTAACTCGTGAGTGAGGGTGCCAATCGCATTTACATGGCAGCGCAGCACACTTATATCGTAGACACATCAGAGACCTGTCAGACACATCCAATCCCGACCGAATCCTGACATTTGGAGGTTTGCCGATGCGGGCGGAGCCGCAGAAGCACGTTGATGCCATTCGCCGGTCACTGTCTCTCCTACGGAGGCATCTTTGACTGGGATACAGCCGAAGCACGACTAGCCGAACTCAACGCACGGGCTGAGGACCCGAACCTTTGGAACGATCCTCGCGCCGCCCGCGAAATCATGCGCGAGCGTGATTCGCTCGATCGCAAGATTTCGTCCTACAAGCAGCTGGAGCGGGAGCTCGAGGACGCAATCACACTGATCGAGCTCGGCGAGGCTGAAGGCGACGAGGAGACGATCGCCGAAGGCGAGGCGGCGCTCAAGGCGCTGAGTGAGCTTGCCCAGAAGCGCGAGATCGAGGCCTTGCTCTCGGGCGAGGCGGACAGCAACGACGCCTATCTTGAGGTTCACGCGGGCGCCGGCGGCACGGAAAGCCAGGACTGGGCCGAGATGCTCGTGCGGATGTATATCCGGTGGGCCGAGGACCATGGGTTTGAAGTGACCATGGTCGAGGCGAGCCCGGGCGAGGAAGCCGGCCTGAAGTCAGCCACCCTCGAGATCAAGGGTGAGAACGCATACGGCTGGCTGAAGACCGAATCTGGCGTGCACAGGCTGGTGCGCATCTCGCCGTTCGATGCCAACGCCCGGCGACACACCAGCTTCGCGTCCGTCTGGGTCTATCCGAAGGTCGACGACACGATCGAGATCGACATCAAGGAGAGCGACGTCCGGATCGACACCTATCGGGCGTCTGGTGCCGGTGGCCAGCACGTCAACACGACCGACTCGGCGGTGCGCATCACGCACCTGCCCACGGGGATCGTCGTGGCCTGCCAGCAGGAGCGTTCGCAGATCAAGAACCGGGCCATTGCCTGGGCCATGCTTCGGGCCAGGCTTTACGACCTCGAGCTGAAAAAGCGCGAGGAGAAGGCCAATGCAGAGGCGGCCGCCAAGACGGAAATTGGCTGGGGGCACCAGATCCGCTCATACGTGCTGCAACCGTACCAGCTCGTGAAGGACCTGCGGACGGGCGTGGAGAGCAGCAATCCCCAGGCCGTGCTCGACGGTGACTTGGATCCTTTCATCGAGGCGGCGCTTGCTCAGCGATTGAAGGACGAGCAACGGGCGCACGCCAGCCAGTAATTCAGCAGTAGGCCGCCTTTGCTAACTCCACCAACTTTCGGGCCGGGCTCCTGTACAATGGTGCCCGGCTCGAGTGTGGTATCGGCGAGTAAGAGTGCTGGCTCCGCCACTCGTGCTATCATCCCGGCGCCTGCAACGAGGATAAGCAATGACCACTGCAACGAGAGCCGCATGCGTGATCGGCTGGCCGGCGAAGCACTCCCGCTCGCCGAAGATGCATCGCTGGTGGCTGAAGCATTACGGCATCGACGGTGATTATCGTTTCGAGGAAGTGCCGTCCGAGGAGTTCCCCGCCTTCATCGCCAACCTCCGCGGCAACGGCTACATCGGCGCCAACATTACAATCCCCCACAAAGAGGCAGCATTCAAACTGACGGATCCCGATGAGCGTGCGCGCGCCGTGGGCGCGTCGAATACGCTGTGGTATGGCGATGATGGCGTGCTGCGCTCGACGAATTCGGACGTCGACGGCTTCCTCGCTGCATTGGACGTCTCAGCTCCAGGTTGGAGCGAAACAGGCAAGCATGCGGTGGTGGTTGGCGCCGGTGGCGCGGGGAGAGCCGCGGTCTGGGGCCTGCTGGAGCGGGGCATTCGGCGCATCCATGTCGTCAACCGGACCTTCGATCGTGCGGTGGCCCTAGCCGAGCGCTATGGCGATCGGGTCGTGCCCACCAGGTGGGAAGATCGGAACAAAGTCCTTGATGGTGCAGGCCTCTTGGCCAATGCCACAACGTTGGGCTTCAGAGGCAATCCCGAACTCGACATCGAGCTTTCCGGCATGGCGCCGGATGCCGTTGTCATCGACATCAATTACGTTCCGCTTGAAACGCCGCTATTGGCCCGCGCGCGGCAGCTCGGCCTCAAAACGGCCGATGGACTCGACATGCTGCTTTATCAGGCATGCACTGGATTCGAGTTGTGGTTCGGGGTGAGGCCGCAGGTAACTCGCGAGCTCCGCGAGCTCCTTGCGGCCGACATTCCGAAATCTTGATCGCGGTGCTCGATAAATTGCGCGAAGCCGGCGCGTTACGGCTCCAACGAAAGGCCAGCTCCGCTTTTCTTGAGCTGTTCAATGATCGTTTGACTGATCCCCGGCACACGCGCGACCTCCTCCCAATTTCGGAAAGGTCGCCGCAGCTTCAGCGCCTCGATACGTGCCGGCCCGACAGCAGATAGCGAGGAAACCAGCACATCCTCCGGCGCCGTGTTCAGATCAATTCGGACAGGCGTGTGATTTGCCTGCGCGTCCTTATGATCAAGTTGTGTCGGAGATGTCATGGCTTGGTCTGCCCCTACTCAACCCAAGTCGGCTCCTGAACGTATGGGCGATCGAAAGGTTCCTCGCGATAACGGCCTACAACGGCAGATTGCGGGCTCGGATAGTCACAAATTGTTTCAGCGATAAAGATCAGCTCGCGTCGGAGGAAGCGGCGGTGGACGTTTCGCCGTCTTGCTCGCCAGTGTCTGGAAAATCCGTGCACCGCCACGTGCGAACGTGAGTGAGACGGCCGCGAGATAAGCAACCCAGATGCGATACTTTTCCTCACCGACCGAACGCACTGCCTGCTCCCGCGCAGCGGTGAGGCGCTCGCACCAGAGCTGGCAGGTACGTGCGTAGTGTAACCGCCAGCCTTCGACATCGTGCACCTCGAAGCCAGCGCGCTCCATGGCCATGATCGTGTGGCCGATGTCATCGAGCTCACCGCCCGGGAAGATGTATTTTGCCAGAGCGCGCTGCTCAGGCCGCATCCGCCGGCCCCGCCAGGAGGACTTCGGCGCCCGCCGCGAGATGGCGTGATTGAGAAAGAGGCCGTTGGGGGCAAGAAGCGACTGCACCTTGGCCATGTAGCGCGGAATGTTCGCGCGGCCGATGTGCTCGTACATGCCTATGGAGGCTATTTTGTCGTATACGCCCTCTACTGAGGTGTAATCCTTGAGCTCGAGCGTCACCCGTTTTTCGAGGCCCAACCGCTTGACCTTCTCCTGAGCGTAGGCGAGCTGCTGCTCGGAAAGTGTTATTCCGTGCGCAGTCACTCCGTAGTTCTGGGCCGCATAGCAGACGAGCCCGCCCCAGCCACAACCGATGTCGAGCAAGCGCTCACCTGGCTTGAGCCGCAGCTTACGGCAGATCATCTCCAGCTTGTCGCGCTGCGCCGTGGCGAGATCATTCTGCCAGTCGGTGAAATAGGCGCAGGAGTAGACCATCTCAGGATCGAGAAAGAGCGCGTAGAACTCGTTCGATAGATCGTAGTGGAACTGCACGTACGCCTTGTTGTCCCGCCGGCGCTGCGATCGCCCCGTGATGTCGCCGCTGAAGCCATGTGTGTCGGACGGCTTGTCAGCCGGAACAAAAAAGAACGGCCACAGCGCCTTGAGAAGCTCGAGCTTGCTTATGCCCTTGAGGGTGGCCGAGCGGCCTCTACGGCTCAGTTGCGAGCCGAAATCGATCAGTGTTCCGCCTTCGAACCCGAGACGGCCCTCAGCATAATGGCTGATGATGTTGTCGAGCGTTGGCCGCCGCACCAGCGAGCCGATCACTCCCGGCCCGCTGATCGTGAATGTGAACGCGCCGCGGACGTCGCGCCCGAGCGGCACCCGTGATCCGTCCCACAAGCGAACGGAAGCATCGACATCGAGCCGTTCCGCCAAAAGGTGAACGAGTTGGCGCGCGGCTGCCAAAAGGCGTTCGTCATTCGCTGATCCCATCCGCGGGCGCCTTTCTGCGGAATTCGATCGAATAGAAGTCACACGGATTCCGTCCGCAATGCAAAATCGGACCCGCAGTTATCCCCGCTTGGCTCGTGCAACAGCGATGGGCCAACAGCTGCAAATAGGAGTGACAGACTTTCCGCCCAAAATAACAAAGAGCGCCGAGTTGGCCTCGGCGCTCCCAATTCATCCGCAGATCTCCGACAATCAAGCCGACTTGGCGAACATGTCTGTGGTGATACTTTCGTACCAGGCAACGCTCTCCTGGTAGTTCTGCTTGCGTACCTGCGCATCCTCGCCCGGCTGGGAGACGAAGGAGCCGGAAGCCGCAAGCTTGCCGCCCTCTGGCGCGTAATTGGCACCAATCTTCACGCAATCATCAGGCGCCACCAGCGACCAGCACGTGTTGCGGAACCGCGGCGGGAACTTATCCTGGCCGGCAAGCTGCGCCAGGATGTCGGCCGCCACCACCTTCGCCTGACTGTTGGCGGAGAAGGCCGATTTTGGCATCTCCGTCGCAATCGAGGCATCGCCCAACACGTAGACGTCTGCGACCTTGGCGGATGAGAAGTTCTCAGGATTGATGGGGCACCAGTCGCCCTCGGCGCAGCCAGCTTTGATGGCAATTTCGCCAGCGCTCTGCTGCGGGATGACGTTGATGACGTCGCCCTTCCATTTCGTGCCGTCCTTCGTCTCGACCTCCTTCGTCTTCGGGTCGACGCGGACAACGGAGAAGTCGTCGATCTCATTCGACAGATGCATCTCCACGATGTCCTTGTAGTACCGCTCGATCGCCTCCATGAAGACGGCCTGCTTGGAGAAATTCTTCTTGGGATCGAGCACGATCAGCTTCGATTTCGGCTTATTGGCCTTCAGGTAATGCGCGATCATGCACACGCGCTCATAGGGTCCTGGCGGGCAGCGGTAGGGATTGTTCGGTGGCAAGATGAGCACCGTCCCGCCATCCTCCATGGCCTCGAGCTGGTCCTTGAGCAGCTTCTTCTGCGCCCCGTCCGTGTTGTAGGCGTGCGGCATCACCTGCGCTGCCTCGGGCGAATAGCCTTCGATCGAGCCGTACTTGATGGCGATCCCTGGTGAGAGGACGAGGCGATCGTAGCTGTAGCTGTTGCCGCCACGGGTGCGAACCACCTTTCCTGAAGTATCGACGTCGGTGGCGTAATCCTGGACGACATTTACGCCGAGTTTCTTCAAGCTCTCGTAATCGTGATTGAGGGACTCCAGCGTGCGAAATCCGCCGAGATAAAGATTCGAGAAGAATGACGGGCTGTAGATGGGATTGGCCTCGATCAACGTGACATCGAGATTGGGCGCGCCTTTTTTCACGTAATGCGCAACGGTTGCGCCACCCGGCCCACCACCGACGATCACGACCTTCGCCGCGCCCTGGGCAATCGCAAAGCTGCCGAATGCCGACGTGCTCAGCCCGATCAAGCCAGCACCTCCGGCAGCTTTTCCGAAATCACGGCGAGTCAGTTTCCTCATCTGTCCAC
>QGVC01000361.1 GCA_003242645.1 Pseudomonadota bacterium | reverse complement strand
GCTCTCCACTGCTCCGGCAACATAGCAGCAAATACCACTGGCTGCGACTCCCGAGGCTGACCGGGATCTATCGAGGCCCATATCGGACAGCAACCCCACGGGTTGGTGCTAGTGCATATCTGGCCTGGATTGCACTCGCGCATTCCACACTCGGTATCTGTGGGTCTGCAATCGCACCCTTTGTAGTAGAAATCCTCGTCATACACAACAACTGGCAGCCAACAGACGGCATCTGCCTTCTTGGTACAAATAAGCGCAAACGCCACTGCACCCAGGCCGCTTAGAAGATATCGGAGCATTGGGCACCTCCTCGTCTGGAACTCCCCGTGACCAGACCGCGATAGCGAATGAGCTGCGGAAATCCAGCCCGAGAAGAAATGCTGTAGAACCGCCCCTCACGGTCAATCTTTGCAGGGGCATTTTCGATGGGAAAGGAATAGCTACGCAGGAAACGCCCCTCTCTCGAGAAAACGTCAACTACCATGCGACCATTGGGGACGTCACGGACGAAATGCCATATCCTTCCAGCCTTGTCGATATCTATGTTAAAACTGAACGCCCGATTATTGTCAACGGCAAATCTCGTCATTCCGCCCCCGCGTGGATCAGGACCTATATTTGCATAAGGTCGCGGCTCGAATTGAAAGTTGTGTTCCCGCGTGATTATGAGCTCCAGCTCTCCCGCAGGGCTGTAGCGGTGGATCTCGTACGCCGTGAGCGGCGCGAACCAAAGGTTACCCTCGTCATCCACTTCGAGATCGCCACTCGAGAGATACTCTATCGCGAGGGAATCCTTGATCGGCGGCACACGGCCGAACGAACGAATTCTCCTGAATCTCCCATCCAGTTCGTGGATGACATGAATATTATCAATGTCCCTTGTTATGCCGGCGAAGTACAGGCGGTCTGGGCCCGCAGGGACGAAGAACGGCTGAGCCATGGTGGCGAACGGAACGAGCCCATCTCGGACGAAATTGCCGGCTAGATCGTACACATTTATTCTATGAATGGATCGATCATAGACATAAACTTCGGCTTCGGTCACACGTATCCGGTACGGAAATTCGAACTCACCCGGACCCCGACCGCGGCGTCCGAACCGGCGAACGAAGTTGCCATTGCTGTCGAAAACGCTCACCTGCCTGTTCGCGCCATCCACAATGAAGATGGAGCCATCCTCTGCAACTGCGCTTGCCATAATGGAGCCGAATGCCTGCTCCTCGGGCTGGTCCGCGACGCCAAGCACGAGGTCACGCTCCAGCCTGAGCTCACAGTCTTCCATCGGTCGGCTACCATTGCGAACAACCCGCGGCTGCTCTTGCAGGAGCAAGCCGGACGCATCGGTTGGTGGCGTCACGAGCCACGGGAGGGCCGCAAGCAGACATGCGCGTACGATCGCGCCGCGTCTCCCCGGCATCCAAAGGCGAGCCCGTATCTGGATAGCCAAGCAATTGTTGTAGATGAGATGTATCATAGCCTCATCCCTATGGTGCTGGTGAACTCCGCCCCACGGTTTCTCGCCCGGCGCGTTCGTCGACCTAAAGCGGCGGATTATCCGGGATCCGCCTCTAGGAGAGGGGAGGGCGACCCGTGGAGACACTTAAGTCCCTGACGACTTTTCGGGCAAATCTCGCCTAACGATAACGCTGGCAGGCCGCCCGGGAAATGAACCCTCCGCGCTGGTGTCACCTCAGCGCTGCCCGCCCGAAGCCCGTATAATTTCGTGGCCGTTGAAGGCATCCTTAGGGACGTCTCCCCTTTCCCTGGCTGCCTCTCTTCAATACTAAGTTCGGTTTGGGCGACTGCTTCGAGCTATCGGGTGGCACCTCAGTCAATCCCTCTCCCGTCCGAGGAGGCTTGATAACAAGATGCGCTAGGGCGCCTTCAAACGCGATGTGAAAAGCGCTCAATAGTGAGCGCTACAGTCACATCGCCATCCCTGGCCCAGAGGACCTCATCCTTCTGAGGACCTCATCCTTCTAGCGAGCCACCGGTCCAGCAACCATTCCCAGCCAAGCCGTTCGCGGATTACTCTGGGCCGAAGGCCGAAGAGGCGAACCATTTGGTGACTCAGGGCAGAGTGGTCGGCATAGCCTAGCTCCAGAGCGATCGTGAGGACGGACAATCCCTGGTCTCGCTGAAGCCGGAGAGCCGCGGAGAGGGCACGGGCGGCATCGTGGCAACAACTCGGAGATGGAAGCCCGTGCGTGCGGAACCACTTACGTATCGTGCTCGGCGAAGCTTTAATCGACTGCAGCAGGCCACGAAGTTCCGCGTGCTGGACCGCGCGGCAGAAGATCTGGCGGACGACCTCCGCGACCTGTGGCGGAATGCGGAGCCCCCGGAGTGAGAGCCACTCCACCACGTCATCGGCGAGACTGGACTGGTCTGTCAAGGCGTCCCGGAGGATCTCCGGGACCGGATCCTCCTCAGCGAGTACGGCGCGGATACCCAGCGCAGCTGTTCGCCGGCCACGGTCGAAACTCCCCATGCGGGGACGCTCCTTCACTCGTACCACGACGGGGAGCGCCGGAAATCGCTGCCGCAGCCGGCGCACCGTCTCGCGAAGGATCGGCCAGTCCTCCTCCAGCCGTGAAACTGCGAGCACCAATACGGTCCCCGGCCCGATCTCTTCCAGGTGTGCGATGGAAAGGCTCCGCACTGGCTCGTATTGCGTGTAGGGCGGCGGAAGAAGGCAGAGAGACAGGCGCGGCGAAGAAATTTCGAGCTCCACGGCCATATGCGCCCTCCCCAAGACCAGGTGCTTGCCTGCTAGAGCCCGGCGGAACGACCGCGACGCTCGGCAAGGTAAAGCCAATCCCGCCAACGGACATTGGCGAATTCAACCAATACGGAGTCCTTTCGGGATCCGGCAAAATCCTGAATTTCCAGGAACCCCTACTATGCCCCTTGGTGGCGCGCCGTGTCCCGACGTATCCTCTCACCGGCCACGCCCTCATCTCGACAGGCGAGTAAGCGGACTAGGCACTATACAACGTTGACCCGAATGGCCGTAGCCGTGCGCTGTTTCGCTACGTACTTTCGGGGCGCGTGGCTCGCCGGCCACGACTTCGCCGGCCTGGAGCCCTTTGCCACCCGAGCGCCCGCTGCGAGGACCAGGAGACCAGCGTCTCGTCGGAGCTACGTGCCCGAAGCCTCCCATTATCTTGCGATCGCCCGGCAGCCCGACAGCAGCCTGCCGCCCCACCCACCTCTGGGCAAGCACCGCCATACCTCCGCCCGGAACGAGGACCACGCGTGCGGAACGAGCTCTGCTCCGCCGAGGCCAGATTCGGCTTTGCCCAGCGTGCGACACGGATGGCTACCCAGGAGGCTAAAGCGGAGTCGTTGCCTCCCCACACCGCTCCTCGCCACCCGCACCGCCCACCCTAAGCGGCCTGCGCAGTCTCCCCCTCCCATCCCGACAGGCGGCTACACAAATGGGTCGCTCCCATTGCGTGCCGGAGCGACTCAGAAACGGGTGCCGTCCGCCAGCCTGCCCCGTCCGCCAGCCTGCCGCCGCTCCGCCAGGCCGCCACCCGGGCCGGCGTCCGCACCGACCGCTCCCGGTACACCGGACTACCGCCCACCCGGCGAGACTGCCGCCCCGGCCCGCCAGCTCACCACACCTGCCCGCCCAGCCCCCCGCCTTCAGCCACCAACCCTCCCCACCCGACCCGCGCGCCCTCCTCACACCACCCTCTCCTCC
>QGVC01000360.1 GCA_003242645.1 Pseudomonadota bacterium | reverse complement strand
TGACGCTGGAAGCCACGGCCCTCGAACTGCTCGATCCCCTCCAGGGGAGATTGAGCGCCGGGCTGGAGGAATGGACGGAAGCCGACACCGCCCAGCTCATCGACAGGGTTTCCAACCGGCTCGGGGCTGAGCGCGTGTTCCGGCTCGTTCCTTATGAGAGCCATATCCCCGAGCGCGCCGAGGTGCGCATTCCCGCCCTAATGGCGAAAGACCCGCGTGAAAAGCAAGGGGCGGAGCGCTCCAAAGTCTCGCATATTTCGACTACTTCGCTCCGCCCACCGCTCCTGCTCGCCATCCCGGAACCGATCACAGTGCTCGCCGAAGTGCCCGAAGGCGCGCCAGCGCGTTTCACGTGGCGCCGCGTCACCCACACCGTGGTCAAGGCCGAAGGGCCGGAGCGCATCGAGCCCGAATGGTGGCGCATGCTCGGCCCCCTCGCCAGACCGCCGGGTCCGCGGGACTATTACCGCATCGAGGATGATCGCGGCGGCCGATACTGGGTGTTTCGCGAAGGCCTTTATGACCGCGATCCCGAAGCCGGGCCGCCGGTCTGGTACATGCACGGATTGTTCGGGTGAGGAGCATCTCATGTTCTCCGCTCCCGCCTACGCCGAGCTGCAGGTCACGACGAACTTCTCGTTTCTGCGCGGCGGCTCACATCCGCACGAGCTGGTCGCCCAGGCCAAGGCGCTTGGCCTTTCCGCGCTCGCTGTAACGGATCGCAATACGCTCGCCGGCGTCGTGCGGGCGCACACGGCCGCGAAGGAAGCCGGGCTGAAGTTGATCGTGGGAGCCCGCCTCGACCTGCAGGATGCGCCGAGCCTGCTTTGCCTGCCCACGGACCGCGCCGCCTACGGCCGCCTCTGCCGTCTCCTCACTCTCGGTCAGCGGCGGGCGGAAAAAGGGCAGTGCACATTATTTCTGGAGGACGTAGCGGCTCACAATGAGGGTCAGATCTTCATCGCCCTGCCGCCGGAGGACTGGAGTTGGCGCGAAGCATTGAGGGAGGCACGAGAGGAGCTTAATCCCAGCGGTGCTACGATTATTCCGTTTCGGGCTCGAACTAATTCGTCGGATGGAGAGGCTTCGACGGAAGATCGATCCCCCACAGACCCGCCTCCTTCCGAGGGAAATGCAAAGAGCTTCGAAACCGAGTTGAAGCGCATCAAAACGGCGCTCGCACCAGCCCCCGTCTATCTTGCCGCCTCGTATCGCTACCAAGGCGACGACCGCGCACGCATTGCGGCTCTTGCTCAGCTGACGGAGCGCGTGGGCACACCCCTCGTTGCGACCAATGACGTGCTCTACCACGTCCCCCAGCGCCGGGCACTGCAGGATGTGCTCACCTGCATCCGCGAAGGGGTGACGATCCACGAGGCGGGCCTGAAGCTCGCGCCCAACGCCGAGCGCCATCTGAAAAGTCCATCCGAAATGGCGCGCCTGTTCGCCGGTTACGAGGCTGCGCTCGCCCGCACCATCGAGATCGCCGAGGCCTGCCGCTTCTCGCTCGACGAGCTTGTCTACGAATATCCCGACGAGCCGGTGCCGCCGGGAAAAACACCTCAATCCTATCTGGAAGAGCTGACCTGGGAGGGCGCCCGCTGGCGTTATCCGGAAGGCATTCCTGAAAAAGTCGCGCAGCTCCTCCGGCGGGAGCTGAACCTTATCGCCCAGCTCAACTACGCGCCCTACTTCCTGACCGTCTACGACATCGTCAAATTCGCCCGTTCCCAAAACATCCTGGCCCAAGGCAGGGGCTCCGCGGCGAACTCGGCCGTGTGCTACTGCCTCGGCATCACGGCGGTGAACCCGACCGAGATCGACGTGCTGTTCGAGCGCTTCGTCTCGCCCGAGCGCAAGGAGCCGCCGGATATCGACGTCGATTTCGAGCACGAGCGGCGCGAGGAGGTGATCCAGTACATCTACGCCCGCTACGGCCGCGATCGGGCCGGGCTTGCCGCGACCGTCATCTCCTACCGCGCGCGCTCCGCCGTACGCGAGGTCGGTAAGGCCATGGGGCTGTCGGAGGATACGGTCGCGGCACTCGCCGGCATGGTCTGGGGTGTCTCCGGTGGGACGGTGCCGGAAAAACATGTGCGGGAGGCGGGGCTCGATCCTCGCGATCCGCTGCTGGCTCAGGTCCTGGCGCTCGCCGACGAGCTAATCGGCTTCCCGCGGCACCTTTCCCAACACGTCGGCGGCTTCGTGCTCACCCGTTCGCCTCTGTGCGAGGTCGTGCCCATCGGCAATGCGGCGATGGAGAACCGCACGGTTATCGAATGGGACAAGGACGATCTCACCGCCCTCGGCCTGCTCAAGGTGGACGTGCTTGCCCTCGGCATGCTGACCTGCATCCACCGCGCCTTCGATCTCATCG
This sequence comes from Pseudomonadota bacterium, assembly GCA_003242645.1. Next base: position 1,337 of record QGVC01000360.1, on the reverse strand, counting down.
AGACGCACTACGGCAAGCGCCTGACGCTGGCGAACATCCCGCGCGAGGACCCAAAGGTCTACGACATGCTCTGCCGCGCGGATTCCATCGGCGTGTTCCAGGTGGAAAGCCGCGCGCAAATGAACATGCTGCCGCGCCTTAAGCCGCGCACTTTTTACGACCTCGTCATCGAGGTGGCGATCGTCCGTCCCGGGCCGATCCAGGGCGACATGGTGCACCCTTATCTCAGGCGCCGGGCGGGTCTTGAGCCTGAGACCTATCCTTCACCTGCCCCGGAGCATGGACCTCCTGACGAGCTGCGCCAAATCCTCAGCAAGACCAAAGGCGTGCCGCTGTTCCAGGAGCAGGCCATGCGCATTGCCATGGTGGCGGCGAAGTTCTCGGACGCGGAGGTGAACGAGCTCCGCAAAGCCATGGCCACCTTCCGCCGCGCTGGCACCATCGGCAAGCTCGAGCACAAGATGGTGAGCCGCATGGTGGCCCGCGGGTACGATCCCGAGTTCGCGGCGCGCTGCTTCAGCCAGATCAAGGGCTTTGGCGAATACGGCTTCCCGGAAAGCCACGCCGCCAGCTTCGCCCATCTCGTTTATGTTTCCGCCTGGATCAAATGCCATTTCCCGGCGGCGTTTGCGGCCGCCCTGCTCAACTCGCAGCCGATGGGCTTCTACGCACCGGCCCAGATCGTCCGTGATGCCCGTGAGCACGGCGTCGAGGTGCGCCCCGTAGACATCAACCATTCGGATTGGGACTGCACGCTGGAGCCCATTTCAGGGAGTGGCGAAAACACCGTTGTCGCGCTGCGGCTTGGCCTGCGCCAGGTCGATGGTCTGGCTCAGGAGGAAGCACAGAAGATCGTTGATGCGCGCCAAGGCCGGCCTTTCCGAGACGTCCACGACCTGTGGGCCCGCGCAGGCGTGCGGCTGGCGACCATCGAGAAGCTCGCCGCGGCCGATGCGTTTCGCTCCATCGGTCTCGACCGGCGGCAGGCCTTGTGGGAAGTCCGTGGCCTGACGGCAGCGCGGCCACTGCCGCTGTTTGCCTGGAGCGAGACGCGCGAGGCAGGCCCAGAGCCCAAGGTCGACCTGCCCGAAATGCGGCTTTCGGAGCACGTGGTGAACGATTACCAGACCCTCCGGCTGTCGCTGAAAGCGCATCCGGTCAGCTTCCTGCGCTCAGCCTTTGCGGCCGATGGGGCCGTGCCATGTGATGCGCTGCGCGGCATGAAGGATGGGCAGTGGGTCAGCGTGGGCGGCGTCGTTCTCGTCCGTCAGCGGCCAGGCACCGGCCAGGGCGTGGTGTTCATGACCATCGAGGACGAAACGGGCATTGCCAACATC
>QGVC01000359.1 GCA_003242645.1 Pseudomonadota bacterium | reverse complement strand
GCACCGTCGTTGTGAGCGCCGGCAATGCGGGACTCGAGGAAGGTCACTATTGCGGTTACGCGGAGCCCGGCCGACCCTTTTCATTCGAATGGCGGATGAGCCGGGAGGATACAACGCAGAACAAACTGGAGATTTGGTATCGCTCTGCTGAACCTCTCGAGATCACTGTGGCTCCAGCCGGCTCCCCTCAGCAGCTTAGAATTACGCCCGGCGCCACTCATCCCATAATTTGGTGCGGCACGCGCGTCGGGATCGCAGATCACGTACCACAAGTCCGGCCACCTTTATCTCGAGCGCGGCTCCTGCTCCATCCGCCATACGTGCCAGATCACCTCTGGGACAGGGAAGCGGGCGAGCTTCTGTTGAATATTCGCTGTACTGCAGTCGAGGACACTGCATTCGTTCATGCCTGGCTTGAGCGCGATGACGGACTTGAAAACCGCTCGACGCTTTATCCGAGCGATGCATCGTGTTCGCTCTCGTGCCTTGCAACAGCCGAGAGAGCAGTGGTTGTAGGTGCCTACGTCTTGGATGGCCCATCCATTCATCCCTTTCCACCCTCCAGTCTTGGCCCTCATCCGTGGACCGGCGAGCACACAGCGCCGCTTTTGTGTGCGCCGGGACACCGAATTTGGGGCGTCCGTTCAAAGTCCCTCGGCTTTTCCGAAATTCGTGGGACCAGCGCCGCTACGGCGCTCACTTCAGGCGTAATCGCGCTTCTGTATCAGCGCCTCTCAGGGGGCGGCGCATCCCCAATGGTTTCGCCAACGGAGCTGCTCATTGAGCATTGCTCTCAGGGTAAATGGTCGCCTCGCTTCGGCTTCGGCGCGGTGGATATTCGGCAATTGATTGGTGAGGTTGCAGCGTGAACGAGCTTGTCCGCATCTCCGAGGCACCGAGTGGGCTACAAATTCCCAAACTCGACAAGCCGTTCAAACTGACCATGTGCGTCACTCAAACTTGCAATATGGATTGCAAGCTCTGCTATGCTGATTGCGGCGCTAGCAAACGGCCCGAGCTCACGACGGAACAGTGGAAAGCATTTATCGACCAGCTCGTCGCCGAGGAATTCCTCCATGTTTTCTTCGAAGGTGGTGAGCCCTTTCATAGGCCGGATTTCGAGGAAATTCTCGCTTACTGCAACCGCCGCCTGTACGTCGCGGTGAGAACGCATGCCACTCTCATCGATAAAGCCCGCGCTCAGCGTCTCAGAAGCCTGGGTGTCGGACGGCTCTACGTCGATCTGTTTGCCGCAATTCGTGAAGTCCATGACGAGCTTACTGGTCAACCGGGAAGCTTCGACTCGGCTATCGAGGGAATTAAAAACGCCCGCGCTGCCGGCATAAAAGTCACCCTCCTTGGCATCCTTTCACGCAAGAACTTCGAGCACTTGCAGCGGTATCTCGATCTTGCGGTCGAGTTGAATTGCGATCAGGTCGGCATACTGCGGCTCTATCCCCTCGGACGGGCGAAACGCAATTGGAGCGAGCTTTCGCTGACTCTAGAGGAAATGATGGGCGCTCTCCACAGTCTCAAAGTGCCGCCAGGGGTGCAGCTCATGCAGTCCTGGCATCCTCGCGATGGAAATTGCTGCTGGCAGAACGCCGCCGTAAACCCGCACGGCGACTCCATCGGGTGCCCTTATCTCCGCGAATACGTCAATTACGGCAACATTCTCGAAATGCCGTTCATCGAAACCTGGAACCACCCGCTTTACCTGAAGCTGCGTTCAAATGCCGTCGAGCGAGCTTGCCCCGAATGCTCCGCAACACAAGGCACTTTCGGCGGCTGCCGCGCAACAGCTTACGCCTTTCACGGTCGCTGGACAGCCGCAGATCCCTACTGCGTTCACAATAACGAAGGAGTAGACCTCCGTGCTCTCCCGGAACGGCTGCTATGCGAAAGCAAATAATGTCGTGTTGAGACGGTTCGAGGAGTGGGGGCGGTGCTACGCGTTCACACCCGAGGATCCGGAAATCTACGACCTGAACACCACGGCTTGGTTCATCGTGGAGCTTTGCGACGGCCGGCCCTTTCAACAGATCGAGGCCGACTACGTGGCAACGCTCGGCCCGAAAATCGGGCACGGAGAAGCAAAAAAGCAATTTCATGCGGGATTCGAAGCATTGCTCGCTCGAAACATCATCAGTGCGGTCGAGTGAGGTGCGCACGCTTGATGCAACGGCGCTATCCGCACCCGATGCTTCGATAAATGGCCATCAAACTGACAGTGGAGGGAGTCATGACGTCGTATCGAGAGAAGCTTGCGCGCCAGTTAGATGGCGCACAATCAACCGCTCCGCCAGCAATCGAGAGCGTCAACCTTCAAGTCCGCACCGGTATGAGCGTTCCCTTCAATCCCTATATGCTGGGAGCTCATGCCGAAGAGCTGCTGAAAAAGCGCGTCATGATCTCGCCCATCGTTGTGGCCTGGCGCTACAAGATCACAAATCCAGAGGATTTCACGCGCTGGCTTGCGACACGCGAAGTCCTTCTGAGCGAGAGCCGCATGTCAGGTGACGTCGAGCTGAAAGGTGTGCGCTACGGCGGCACCTACAGGGTTGCGGGACAAGAAGACTGCGCTGCATTCAGGACCATCTGGGGCTATACCAGCGAAGCCGCGATGCACTCTATGAACCGGCTCTGCAGCAACGATTCGACCTCGGCAACTTTGTTGCAGCTCGAGCTCATCGAGTTCGTCAAAGGCCTAAAGCGGTTTGTTGCGGAGGCGGGCACTCAGCATTTCTCCGAAGAAATCATGATCTCGGCTGCCGCCGGCCAAGCCTAATCGAAGAAGCGGCGTGCGGTCTTGCGGGATCGCATGCCGAACCGGCCGAGTGCGTAACAATTCCGATTTCGGCAACACTCTTTTCGGCCTGCTTTGTGGGCTCGCTGCCGCCGCCATCTGGGGCGGCGGCTCGGTCGTGTCGCGCCACCTTGTAACATCTGGTCTTGGGCCCGCCGATCTTACTCTGCTGCGATATGCTGGATGTTTTCCGGTTGCGGTCGTCGCACTGCTCTTGATGGGCAATCGTATATGGCTCGGCGTCTCGTGGCCGCGCCTCGCGGTGCTGCTTATTCTCGGCGGACCGCTCTACCACGTCATTGTCATAGCAGGGTATCGATATACGAGCGCGGGCGGCGGTGCGTTACTGATGTCGGGGCTGTTGCCCCTGTTTGCGCTTGCCTTGCACTGGGTCATCAAATCGACGACACCGCCCCGCACCAAGGTCGTTGGAGCACTGCTTGTACTCGCCGGCCTGGGGTGGTTCGGCCTTGAGATTGGATCGGCCGTCTCCCTGACCGGAGTGATCCTTTTCGCCATAGCCGCGCTTGCCTGGGCTGTTCTCAACGAGCTCGTACGTGCGTGGCAGGTGGACCCGCTTCGGCTCACCGTATTGCTGGCTCTTTTTGCTCCCGCGTTCGCGCCGCTCTACTTTTTCACTGAATCTGGCAACCCGCTTGCGTCCCCGCCCGAGGATCTCCTACTTCAAATCGCGTATCACGGATTGTTGGTTGCCATTGGCGCGACGGCATTGTTTTTTCTAGCCGTTCGATTGGCAGGTGCTGAAATCGCAGCCGTGTTGCAGTCAACGTCGCCGGGTTTCGCCGCAATTCTTGGTGCTGCTTTTCTTGGTGAGCCACTCCTGCCTGCGCAACTTGGTAGCCTGATGCTCGTGACGTTCGGCGTTGAATCTGAAACGGATACGTAGACG
>QGVC01000358.1 GCA_003242645.1 Pseudomonadota bacterium | reverse complement strand
GCCTCGTACTTGCCGTTCTTCACGATGTAGAGCCGCCTCCGAGGTGGTGCATCGTAGAAGCGATCGAGCGCGGTGAAAGGCACATCGATCGGTGATACGAACACCTCGCGTGTCGTCCCGCCGTCAACGTGCATCTCGTCATAGAGCTGTCCATCGACTGCAACTTGCAATTTCACCGGCGGCAGCGCGCCTGGAATTGAGGCGGAGGCGAGGAGAACATCACGGAAAAGATCGAGCGCTTTCGGATGCCTGCTCGCCGCGATTTCTCCCATGTTCCAGATGACAGGCCGCTGAGCATCGAGGTTCGTCGTCAATATCAGCAGCAGCCGGCCCTTACGATATTCGGCCGCGATTTCGGACAGCACCCTTCTTGTGATGTACTTGGCGATGAGCTGCCGAAGCGGCCCGCTGTCCGCCAGTGATGGGCCGCCGAACAGCGCGGGCAAGATCTGCGCCGTCAGGAGCTGATTGGTGCCGTAGCGGGTCCAGATATCGCGGAGCTGATCATCGTAGCGTGGGCCCAGGAAAGCGAATGGCGCCGTGAGCGCTCCGGCACTCACGCCCGTGACGATCTCGAACTGCGGTCGATCACCGCGCTTGGTCCAGCCCACCAGCAGGCCCGCACCGAACGCACCATCCGACCCGCCGCCCGAGAGCGCCAGAATATCGATCTCACTTCGGCTCGTGTTCTTGCGTCCGTCCGAACGCGCGAGCCGCGATATGGATGGAAGGCGTCTCCTCAATGCGGCGGCAATGTCCGAAGGAGCTTCGTCTCCCCACGCGCGGACGCCTTCGAAATCGATGGGTGTTGCGCGCGATGCAAGCTCGGCATTGGGAACTGGCAGGCGCGTATCGAGCGTGGCACATGCTGCCATCAGTAGGGCTGGAACGATTGCCAGCGCCCGACACAGGAATCCCAAACTCAAGTCGCTTCCCCTCCCCCGCGCGACGTCAAACCAAAGATATGTCTAAATGAGCTTCACTGAGAAATGAAAATCGGTCCAGAAATGCGACGAACTCGTGGATCAAGTATGAATAAAAGAGCCGCGGCGATGCCGCGGCTCTTCAATTTGCGACAGCAAGCTTTGCATCACACCTTATCAAGAAGACCTTCGACGTACTCCCAATTCACGAGGTTATCGAACCAAGCCTCGAGGTACTTCTGCCGCTGGTTGCGGTAGTCGATGTAATAGCTGTGCTCCCACACGTCACAGCCGAGGATCGGCTGGCTGCCGTACATCAGCGGGTTCTCGCCGTTGGGCGTCTTGGTCACCTCGAGCTTGCCGTTGTTGATGGTGAGCCACGCCCAGCCAGAGCCGAACTGAGTGACGCCGGCATTGATGAAGTCCGCCCGCATCTTGTCGAAGCCGCCGTACTCCTGGACAAGCTTCTCGAGCTTGCCTGGCAGCTTGTTACCGCCGCCGCCCTTCTTCATCCAGTTCCAGAAGTGCGTGTGGTTGTAGTGCTGGCCGGCGTTGTTGATCAGCCCTTGGTTCTTCTGCGCATATGCCTCCTTGACGATCTCCTCCAGGCTCTTGTTCTCCAGCCCCGAGCCCTGAAGCAGCTTGTTGCCCGTATCGACATAGGCCTGGTGGTGCTTGTCATGGTGATACTGCAGCGTCTCAGCCGACATATACGGCTGAAGCGCATCGTAAGGATAAGGCAGGTCAGGGAGCTTGAAGGTCACGGGACTCCTCCGTCACTGATTGCTGGACCTGTTGTCCGGGATGGAATGGCAAGGTAGCTGCTTGCCTTCGGCGAATCAAACGCCGTCGGAGGGGAGTTGGTGCCAACTTTTGCAGAGAAGAGAAAGGGGCGTGGCGACCCTGAACGCCACGCCCTCTGGATCACGCCGGGGAAGTATCAGGGTAAGGTCACGCTAGTGCCCCTGCGTTGAACGCACTCTGAATGCGGCATTCATCAATCATTCATGTTCGCGCGTGGCAGTCGATCGGCCCATTCGCGCGACAAGATGCTGCCACAACCGAAATGTCCATTCGGAGACTAAGGGGAGGTGAAGCAGCCCGAGGTCAGCTGCGGTTCAGCCGACGGGTGCGATGCTCCTCGCACGTTCCATGTTCGGTACTCCACAAGAATAGGCACACCAAAAATGACCTCCCGCCTCAAGAAGTATCTCTTCACCTTGGCTATCCCGGTGACAGCGCTTGCTGCCGGAAGCCTCTGGCTGCCGAAGCTGACCGGGGGGGAAACGACGGGCCCTGTCTATGAGACGGCCGAAGTCACGCGAGGTCCAATCCGCCGTGTGGTGTCCACTTCGGGCCCGGTGCGCGCGCTCGTAACCGTTCAGGTCGGCTCGCAGCTTTCGGGACAGATCCAGTCGGTGTTGGTCGACTACAACACCGAGGTGAAAGAGGGAGACGTCCTCGCGGTGCTCGACGCCAAGACGTTCGAGGCCCGCGTCGCCCAGGCCAAGGCCGATCTTGCGGCCGCCAAAGCCCAACTCGCCAATCAGGAGGCCGCTGTTCTCAAGGCCGAGGCCGTGCTGCGCCAGGCCGAGCGCGCCATCGAGCGTCAGCAAAAGCTCGCAGAACGGGGCATTTCCGCGCAAGCATCGCTCGACGCTGCAATCCGCGACGCAGAGGTGGCCCGCGCCGACCTCGCCATCGCGCAGGCTCAGGTCGAGAATGCGAAGGCTGTCATCGCCCAGCGGGAAGCTCAGCTCGAGCAGGCGCAGATCGATCTCGACCGCACAGTAATCCGCTCGCCCATCAACGGTACAGTCATCTCGCGGACGGTCGATGTCGGACAGACGGTGGCGGCCAGCTTGCAGGCTCCCGAGCTGTTTCAGATCGCGCAGGATCTCCGGCGCATTCGTATCGAAGCGCAGGTCAACGAGGCCGATGTCGGCGTGATCTCTGAAGGCAATCCCGCGACGTTCACAGTTGACGCTTACCCGGAGCGCACATTCCGGGGCCGGGTCACTCAGGTGCGCTTGGCCGCGACCGAGCTCGAGAACGTGGTCACTTACACAGTGATCGTCGAGGCCTCGAATGAGGACCGGAAGCTCTTCCCGGGCATGACCGCGAACCTGCAGATCGTGACGGCCGAGCGCGACAACGTTCTGCGGCTGCCCAACAGTGCACTGCGCTTCAGGCCTCGTGGTGAGACGGCCGGTGGAAGCAGTGGCAATCCTGCGGATCGCGCTGCTCAGATGGCCGAGCGTCTGAAAGTCGAGCTCAATTTGACGGACGAGCAGGTGGCAACGCTCGTGGAGGCGCTCAACCAGTCGATGGCGCGGGCCAGGGCCGAGCAGCCGCAGTCCGCAGCTTTCGGACGGCCGCAGCGGTCCGGCGGCGACCAGAGTGGTGCGGGCCGGTTCATGAAGCGCATCGAGCAAATCATCGAGCCGATGTTGACCGAGGATCAGCGGCCGCTGTTCGAGGCCTGGAAGCAGCAGCGCAACAATTCGCGCAGCGCGACGGTGTGGGTTCTCGGCCCGAATGGGCAGCTCGAACAGCGGTTCGTCCGGCTTGGCCTCGGAGACGATCAGTTCACTGAGATCATCGGCGGCAACGTCCGGGCAGGTGACCAGGTCGTCATCCGCGCACGGGAGGTTCGTTCATGACGGTTCTTGCGATGAACCCGCGCGCGGATCAGCGGACACGCACTGCGCTGATCTCGGCCAGGAACGTGTCGAAGGTTTACAAAATGGGCGATCAGACCGTCCGGGCCCTCGACAATGTTTCGCTCGAGATCGAGG
>QGVC01000357.1 GCA_003242645.1 Pseudomonadota bacterium | reverse complement strand
GAGAAGCTGAAGGCCTGGGGCGCGCGGATCGAGATCCACGGTGAGGTGTTCGACGAGGCGAACGAGGCGGCGTTGGACTTCGCCCGCCGATCAGGTGCTCTCTACATCCATCCCTATGCCGACCCTCTCGTGGTCGCTGGACAGGGCACGGTGGGTCTCGACATTCTCGACGATCTACCGGACCTTGACGCCGTCCTCGTCGCAATCGGCGGCGGGGGACTGATCGCAGGTGTGGCAACCGCAATCAAGGCATTGCGGCCATCTGTACGCGTCATCGGCATCGAGCCCGAGGGAGCGCCGACGCTCCATGCGAGTCTTGCCGCTGGTCACCTCGTTACGCTGTCCGAGATCACGACATCGGTGGCGACGATGGCCGCCCGGCGCACCGATGAGTGCATCCTCGCAATCGCCCAGCGCGACGTCAGCGAGGTCGTCCTTGTGAGCGACGAGGAAATGCGCGAGGCCGCCCGCTGGCTTTGGTTCGAGGCCGGCATTTCGGCAGACCTTTCGGGCGCCGCCGCAATCGCAGCTCTTCGCTCTGGCCGGCTCGACTTGCCGCCCGACGCCAGCATCTGCGCCCTCATCTGCGGAGCTGGGCCGGAGGGCATAACCTGAGCCGCTGCGACCGCCGGGCTATTCGCCGCGGAAAAGACCTTTTCGGCCTTCGACCACAAGTACAGTGACGAGCGCCGACAGTCCGAGCACAGCAAAGCCGATGGCAAGCGGCCGGATGGTCCCGTCGAAGCACGCCCCGATAGCCCAGCCCAGGACCGCACCCGCACCAGTCATGTAGGATCCGATGAAGGAAGAAGCCGTCCCAGCCACCGCCCCCATCGGTTGCATCGCAATGGCGTTGAAGTTCGGCACGATGACGCCAAACGAGAAAAACAGGCTGGCAACCAGGACGGCGAAGACAACCAGCGGCGGCTTGAAAGGCGACAATGCGGTGAGCAGCAGCGCACTCGTACAGAAAGCCACCAACGCAGTGTGAGAGACACGGCGCATCCCGTGCCGCTGCACGAGCTGAGCGTTGGTGTAAGCGGCGATAGCCTGCACGCCGGCGACGGCGCCGAAGACGAGTGGAAAGCTCGCCCCCAGTCCGTACACCTCGACGAAAATCTGCTGCGCGCTGTTGATGTAGGCCATCAAGCAGCCGAACACGAAGCCGGTCGCGATCGAATAGCCGAGCGTCTGCCGGGAGGTGAAAATCCATCCCAGTGCGGTCACGAGCCCTACAGACGACCGTTGGCCCCCCGACGGATGCGTTTCAGGCAGCCGGTATGCCGACCAGATGGAAGCCCCGATCCCGACAGCCAGGAGCAGATTGAAGATGAGGCTCCAGTCGCCGAGGAAGAGCAGCGCCTGCCCCATGCTTGGCGCCAGCACGGGGACGATGATGAAGATGATCATGACCAGGGAGGTCACCCGCGCCATCTCCCATCCGCTGAAGAGATCACGGATGACAGCTATCGAGATCACACGCGCCGACGCAGCTCCGAATCCCTGCACGGACCGCGCGAGAAACAGGTAGGCGAAATCCTCGACGGTGACGGCTGCAAGCGACCCAGCAACATAAATGGCGAGACCCGTCAGCAACATGGATTTGCGCCCGAAGCGATCCGACAACGGCCCGAAGATGAGCTGGCCCGCGGCAAGGCCGACCATGTAGCTCGTCACGACCAGCTGACGATCGTTCTCGTTCGTGAGAGCGAAGAATTCGCCGATCTGCGGCAAGGCAGGGAGCATGATGTCGATGGAAAGCGCGGTGAGCGCCATGAGCAGCGCCATGAGCGCCACGAACTCGCCGAAAGGGATCTGGAGCGCGCGGCCACCACTTCTGGGATGATGCTGCGGATCTGGTCTCGAGCCGGTATCGTTCATGCCACCTCTGCTTCCCCGATCACCGGCTGCCGTGCCAGTCCGGGTTGAGCCAAGACTCGTGAGCCCTTGAAGGGGCCAGTGCCAATTTGCGATCAAAGCTACTCCAGCGCCCGACCTCGGGCCGCGTGACCCATGGTCATAGATCAAGCCAGTCAGGGCGAGCTGAAACGCTTGCAGAAAAGCGGCAGCCTGGTGGCACCTCTTATGCACTATCGTCGGATTTGACCTGATCCTGGCGACGAGCTCTGTTCAGCTCGACACCTTGCCCTTTGAACTCAGCCGTCGCAAACACAAGCTCTCATCGATGTATCTCTCGCAGCCGCGATCTGATGCCCCTTACCCAATGGCTTCTGCTCATCCTCCTCTCACTGCTGTGGGGAGGATCGTACCTGTTCCACGGCCTGTCCGTGCATGAGCTGCCGGCGCCAACACTGGTGCTGTGGCGAGCTGGACTGGCAGCCCTCGCCCTTATTCCGGTCGTTTATGCTTCCGGGCTTCGGCTTCCTTCCAGTCTGCGGGCTTGGTCACCGTTCATGGTGATGGCGCTGATAAACAATGTCCTCCCGTTCCTGATGATCGCCCGCGGCCAGCGAGAGATTGCAAGCGGCCTCGCGTCCGTTCTGGGCGCTACGGCACCGCTGTTTGCGGTCATCTTCGCGCGCCTGTTTCCGGGTGGTGAGAAGCCGACAGCGGATCGTCTCGCAGGCGTGATCGTCGGCGTGTTGGGAGTCGCTGTCCTCGTCGGGCCCGAGGCGCTCATCGGTAACACGACCAGCCTTCTCGGAATGACGCTGATGTTGGGGGCTTCGGCTTTTTACGGGATGGCGGCTCAATGGGGGCGCCGATTCAGAGGCACGCCCCCTCTGGTGACATCCGCTATGCAGCTGACCTGCTCCACGATCATCATGCTGCCTCTGGCCTTGATCATCGATCGGCCCTGGCAGCTTCCTCCTCCGAGCACTTCGGCGATCGCTGCCGTCGTAGCATTAGCGGTCCTGTCCACCGCTTTCGCCTACATTGTCTATTTCCGCCTCCTGGCTTTCTCCGGCCCGGTCAACACCACGCTTGTTGCACTGCTCATACCAGTGAGCGCCATCACATTCGGGATTGTCTTTCTCAATGAGACACTTCTGCCGCGGCACATCGCCGGCGCATTGATCATCGGCCTTGCGCTGATCATTCTCGATGGACGGGTGTTGGTGCGTCTCAAGAAACGCGCAATCCGGCAGGTCTAGCTGTTCGCAGCTTCCCGAAGATCGGTCAGGAACTGGTCTACCGTTTCCGGCTCCGTGTCCCAGGCGCACATCAGGCGGCAGCCCGTTTCTCCCAAAAAGGTGTAAAAATGCCAGCCCTTTTCTCTGAGCGCGCGCTGTAGCTCCGGCGGGATATCCGCGAAAACCGCATTGGCTTCGACGGGCGCGATCAGCGCGACGCCGGCGATATTCTTAAGGCCAGCGGCAAGGCGATCCGCCATCGCATTCGCGTGCCGCGCATTCTCAAGCCACACGTCGCCATCCAGCAGCCCCAGCCACGCCGCCGAAACCAACCGCATTTTGGAGTTGAGCTGCCCAGCTTGCTTGATGCGCCATTGGAACTCATGCGACAGCGTGCGGTCGAAAAAAACGATGCACTCGCCGACAGCCAATCCGTTCTTGACCCCGCCGAAGCAAAGCACGTCCACACCAGCCCGCCAGGAGATGTCTGCCGGCTTGCACCCGAGCCGCGCCACTGCATTGGCGAAGCGGGCGCCATCCATGTGCACCTTGAGGCCGTGCCGCTTCGCGACGTCGGTGAGCGCGCGAAGCGGCACGGCCCCAAGCCTGTCTTTTATAAAAATCCCGAACCCACCCAACGGG
>QGVC01000040.1 GCA_003242645.1 Pseudomonadota bacterium | reverse complement strand
ATTGTAGAGTAGTGTATATTTTTTTTGAAGCGAGAAAAGGCATACCGGGATATTGCTGATTTTTTTGTTCCAGGGAAAAGCAGAATACGAAGTCCAGTCCCGTCATGTGTGCCCGGGGGAATGGGACCGGTATCAGGGGTATGGGGCCAAGTCCCCTCGTTCAGCCCACCGAGGATGACGACATCGGGGCACTGCAACCGGGATTCCAGCAGGCCCCAGATGAACAGGCGTGGATGCGCCGGCAATGACGTGCGCACATTCTCGTCGGCAACCAGACTGCGATAGAAGTCCGGATAATCCGCAGCCGTGATCCGCGGCGCGACAAGCGTCGGATCGAGCAAACCAGCAAGAAGGACCGATGCCGCCTCGCCAGCCTCACCCTGCCAAAGCGGTGAGCCGCTGTCATTTCCGTCCGGCAGCTGAGCCAAGGCTTCGGCAACAGCGACGTGAGCCTGCACGAATTTAGCGAGCGGCTGTGGTTCGGACCGGGCGTAAAGATCCGTAAGCGGTTGGTAAGCCTGCCGCAGACGGCGGACGAGGTCGCGGGCGGCTTTCCAGTCGCTGTCCTTGAGCTGCACGACCGCTTGCTGACGCCGCGTCCTGCTGGCGACCTGCAGATCGGCCCGTTCGATCGCAGCTTCAATGCCGTCGAGGCCACGGCCGAAGTAGTCGGTTCTGAAGGCGATCAGCTCGAGTGCGCGGGCAGCGCGGCGGATGTCGCCGGCTGGGAGGCCGAGACGTGTCAGTGGATGCTTGAGCACGGCCATGACGGCTGCCGGCTCGAAATTCCGGCTCGCGGCATGGATGACCAGATCGAGAAAGGCGCCCGGCACCGTCTTGCGGAACGGCCGCCCCGCCGAGTCGTCGACCGAAATCCCCCAGCTCTCCAGCCGGTTCGCAACGCGCCGGGCGAGCAGGCGATCTGGCGAGATGAGTGCGGCCGTGCGGCCCGGTTCTTCGAGTGTATGCCGCAGAATGAGCGCGATCACCTCGGCTTCATCCTGGGAGGTCGGTGCCTCGATCAGCGCGACCCCGTCGAGGGCTTCGCGGATGACCGCAGCATCTGCCTTGTCGATGAACTGGCTCCAAAGATGGGTTGTGCTGGCGGGCCTGAGCGCCTCGCTGATCAGCGCACCACGCATGGATACCCGCCGGCCGGGCTCAGACCCCGGGAGGACCTCCACAGACGATCGCGCGATCCCGAGCCGCGAGAGCAGGTCGGCAAGCCCGTATTGCGGATGCTCGGGATGCTCCTGGACGTGGGCCCAGCCCGTCTCATCCAGCGATTGGTCGAGGCCCGGCAGCACGACGGCTCCATTTTCCAGCCCGAGCACCACCTGGATCAGCTCGGTTGTAGCCGGACTACTGCGCGCAATGCCAGCAACGATGACAGGTCCCTGATGCGGGTCAGCCGCGAACCGTTGGGCCTCTGCTCGGATCAGGCGATTGCGGCGCTCCGCCGGTGAAATCAGGCCACGCTCGTCGAGGTGTGCCGGCCACCAATCGAGTACGATTTTCAGGAACTCGAGTGTTTTCTGCCAGTGCTCCGAGTGCTCCGCCGGCACGAGCTCGGCGAGGCCATGTAGGCTGACGCCTTCCGTCTCGATCAGGTCTAGGAGGCGCGTAAGCTCCTTCGCCAGGTTTGCCGCCTGTGCCGGGGTGAGCAGGCCAGTGGTTCCGAAGGGGACGAGAGGACCACCTGCTCTGCGCATCACCTCTGTCCAACGGAGCACAAGCTCCGTCAGAACAAGCCGTCGCTCGACCTCGCTAATGGCCGGCGGAATGTCCGCACCATCCGAGGCAGCCCCGTCCGGTGTTCCGAGGCTCGTGAGAAGCGTCAGATCCTCGTCGACGGCAGCGAGTGGCCTGATCTTGGGCAGGAGAATCGCGCGGTGACCGGATGCGACGCGGAAGGCCTCCTGCAATGCGCGGGCTGCGCGCCGTGTGGGCAACAGAATCGTGAAGCGCGGCAGGTCGAGAGGATCAGGGCGGGGGCCCCCTGGGCGGGGCAAATCACCGGCGAGGACAGCGGATGCCACCGCCGGGAGAAATGGTCGCCCCGACGGGACCGTGAAGACGCGTGTAGACGAGACTGCTGAGCGCAGCTTGGTATCGGGGCCTATGCTTTGGTCATGCGGCGGCATAATTGCCGTGGAAAAGCTGGTCGGCCTCGGCCAGCGCTTCGGGTGTGCCGACGTGAAGCCAGATTCCATCCAGGCGAATGCCGTGAAGGCGGCCCTGCTCGATGGCTTTATCGAACAACAGGTTGAGCGAGAAGGGACCTTCGGGAGCGTTCGCGAAAAAGCGCGGATGCACGATGCAGACGCCCGAATATACGAATGGTACCACCTCGCGCTCAGGCCGGCGCCTTAGCAGGCCATCCGGCGACATCATGAAGTCGCCCCGGCCCTCATAACCGATGCTCGCCGAAGCGAGCGCCAAGAGAAGCAGGGCATCCATGCGTTCAGGATCGAAGCCGCGCGCCAGTCGTATAAGGTTCGGCTGCACACCGTCGATCCAGGTGCTGTCGGAGTTGTGAATGAGAAACGGCTCGTCTCCCAGGAGGGGCAGAGCCTTCACAACACCCCCACCGGTGTCGAGTAGCGCATCGCGCTCGTCCGAGATGAGGACGCGAGGTCGATCGCGGCCCTTCAGGTGGTCGATGATCTGATCTGCGTGGTGATGGACGTTGACCACCGCCTGCTCTGTCCCAGTCTCGGCGAGGCGATCGAGAACGTGATCGATCAGCGGCTTTTCCTGCAAGCGTATCAACGGCTTCGGCACACGATCTGTTAGAGGACGCATACGCGTCCCCAAACCTGCCGCCAGCACCATCGCCGATTTTGGAAACCAACTCATGGCACGTTACTCACCCGTTGCCGGTCACGCCTGATCCACGCCGGGCAATACGCGGTGCTCTGCGGGAAAGTTCAGGTCGTACCATGTTTTCAGTGCACGAAGCTCCGTGTGGGCAAGATCGCGGTCCAGATAACGCCAGATGCGAGGGATATGGCGCAAGTACCCATTCTTGCCGTCGCGTCGCGAAAGCCGGGCGAAAATACCCAGAACCTTCGTGTTGCGCTGCGCACAGAGTGCCGCATAGGCAAAGGTGAAGTCGTCCCGGTCGAAGTTTGGATCCCGGGCGGCGGCTGCGGTGCAATAATAATCGAAGAGCTCCTGCTCGAGCGCTTCGGGTACGTCCACGCGCGCATCCTGCAGGAGGGAAGCAAGGTCATACGCAGCGTGACCTTTGACTGCGTCCTGGCAGTCGAGAATACCGACACGCCGAAGGCCGGACCGGTGCGGCAACCACATCAGGTTCGGCGAATGGAAATCCCGCAACACCCAGGCGGTATACGGCTGTTTCAAAAGGTCATCAAAAACAGCGTTCCACAGTCCGATGTATTCCGTTCGCGCGGCGTCATTCGGCGGCTTGCCGTAGAGAGCAGGCCAATACCAGTCGAGCAGCAGCTCGACTTCGATTTGCAAAGCGTCACGGTCGTAAGTGGGAAGCTTGTGGACGTAGCCGCTGTCGAGTGTAATCGCATCCGGAGCGGGATGCCCGCGCAAATGAACGAGCACGTCGACAGCTGCCCGCCATAGCTCTTTCTGATCAGCCGTCCCTAGTGTAACGGCACGACCGAAGGCTTCGTCACCAAAGTCCTCGACCAGCAGCAAGCCGGCCTCAAGGTCCTGGGCGACGATCTCCGGGGAGGAGAGGCCGAGAGCCCTCAGTGTACTGGTGATTGCCACCCACGGCCGCAGATCCTCAGTGAGGTGAGCAATGCGGCTGTAGGGCTTGCCATCGCGGATCGGTGGTCCGTCCGGCTGGGGCGGCGCATCCATCAGCACGACGCTGCTGCCATTGCGCACGATACGGGCGAAGCGGCGAGCGGAAGCATCGCCTTGAAGATACGAAAACTGCCCATCGGCCCAGTCACTCTGGTGCAGAAAGCGGTCGATTATTCTCAGCCGGTCAACCCGCGACTGTGCACTGCCCAATCCTTCGATCTTTATGTTCCGCTCCGATGGATCGAGTGCTGGATCCTCCTCGAAGTGGATTTCGATCCGATCGTCCGGCAACAGCTCCTCGGCGCGATCGGGCCATTCGATCAGTGCTGCGCCTGTCGCAATCAGTTCCTCCAGGCCCAGCTCGCGCGCCTCGTCGGCGTCTCCGAGCCGATACAAATCCAAATGTGATACAGGAAAACGCGGCGTCGCGTAGGTCTGGACGAGGCTGAAGGTGGGGCTCGGAACCTCGGCCGTTTCATCCGACAGCAGAGCACGGATGAGCGCACGAGCAAGCGTCGACTTGCCGGCGCCGAGCTCTCCACGGAGCGCGATGACGTCCCCCGGCTTGAGCGCAAACGCGAGCAGCTCTGCCAAATGGCGAACATCGGCCTCGCGCGCGCGAGCATATATCCAGGGCGCCGTCATGCGGCGAGAGGAAAAGCCGGGGGCGGGCGATCGTCAAGCCCGAGCAGACATGGCCTCCGCAACCGTCAGCTTGGCCGGGACCTCCGGGAACCGAACAGTGACCTTGGTGCCACGACCCGGCTCCGACTCGAGGCGCATTTCGCCTCCGTGCAGCTCGACGAGGTGGCGCGAGATCGAAAGCCCGAGACCAACACCGCGATGCTTCGAGCCAAGGCTCCGGCTCTCGAACCGCTCGAAGATGCGATCCTGCAGATCCCGCGGGATCCCGACACCTTGGTCCTCGACCGAGAACACCATCATGCCATTTTCCCGCCAGCACGAGATCCTGATCGTGTCACCCGGCTTGGAGAAGCCGACCGCATTCGACAGCAGATTGTAGATGATCTGACGAACTCGGCTCTCGTCGGCAATGAAGGAAACGGCGTCGTCGGCCACGGCGACGTCGAGCGTCAGCCGCGCCCGGCTTGCACGCTCGCGAATTCCCTGAATGGCGGACTTGAGCACATTGCGAACGTCGACCCGCGCGAGCTTCAGCTCCATGGCCCCGGCCTCGATGGTGGCGAGGTCGAGGATATCATCGATGATCGACAGCAGGGTCTTCGAAGAGCTCGTGATGTCACTCAGGTATTCCCTCTGCTTCTCGTTGAGCGGGCCGGTTCTGGGGCTGGAGAGCAGCTCGGTGAAGCCGATGATGTTCGTCAGCGGCGTGCGAAGCTCGTAAGAAACATGGCTGATGAACTGGCTCTTGAGCCGGTCAGCGGCCACAAGCGCTTCGTTGCGCTCGGCGAGCGCCCGCTCGATGCGCTTGGAGGCCGTCACGTCGGCAAATGTGATCAGCGTCGCCCCGTCGGGTAAAGGCGCCACGGTGAAGTCGATGACGCTGCCGTCTGGGCGCACCATTTGCCCCTCGATTTGCTCGCGCTGATCGGAGATGGATGTCACCGCGCGGCTGATGCGGGCCCAAGTGCGCTGATTGTCGAACCGCTCGCAGGCGTGGCGGATGATCTCGTCGATATGTGGCTGGCCCTCCAGCACCTGGCCCGGTAGCCTCCAGATGGCTGCGAAAGCTTGGTTGCAGAGCTTGAGCCGCCCGTTCGTTGCGAAGACTGCGACGCCTTCCTTGAGACTGTCGAGCGTTTCCCGCTGCACGTTGATCAGGGCGTTGTACTGACTTTCGAGGTCGAAACGCTCGGTCACATCGTCGAACAATTGGATGATGCCGCCGTCAGGCCGCTGCTCGGCCACGACGTGGAGCATGCGCCCGTCTGGCAGGTGCCACCAATCCTCCAGTTCGGTGGTCGACTGATAGCAGGCAAGGAGCTTCGCCTTCCAGGCACGATAGTTGACCGTGGCGGGGAGGCGTGAGGTCTCGCGCAAGCGATCGAGAATGCCGCTGTCTGTGGGGCGGGTCTCGAGCCAGTCGCGATCAAGGTTCCAAAGGCGCTGGTACGCAGCATTGAAGAAGTTGAGCCGCCGGTCGGCTCCGAAGATCGCGACCGCGGTAGCAACTCGATCCAACGTGCGAAGGTAGGCGGCAATCTGCCGGTCGAGCTCGCCCTGGGCAGTCTCGACAGCCGTGACGTCGATTGCGGCGGCGGCGGTCGTGTCCTCGAGCGGAACGATGACGATGTCGTGCGGCTTGCGCTCGCCACCGATGATCAACGGCATGCGTGTCGTGAGCGGCTCGCGTTTGTTGAGCTTCCGCTCAAGCGCGGCTCGCTGGCGGGATTCCAGAAGCTCGATCTGCTTCTCGCGCACCTCGGCTTCATCGGCCGCTTCCACTGCTGCCACATACGCCTTGTTCACCCATTCGATCCGCCCGTCAGGCCCTCTGATCCAGACCGGCATCGGCAGGGCGTTGAGAAGGGCGCGGCTTGCCCGGATGTCGCGGGCAAGCTGCCGGTGCTGGTCGATGATCTTGATGAGGTCGCGTTTGTAGCCGGCCACATCGCGCAATCTCAGAACGGCGCGAGCGCCAGAGGCACGGCCGTCCGCCTCAAGGTGCCCCCCGGCATTGGTCTTGAGCAGCAGATTGAAGGGCCGGCCGTCGGCGAAGAGGCCGTCTAGCCCCGCTTTCAGTGCCTCAGCAGACTCCGTCTCCAGCCAAGAGCCGAACCGGGTGAGCTCCTTGGGGTCATCGGGGAGACCGGGGACGGAGGAGAGCGTGTGTGCCACGACCCTGACGGGCTGATCCTGCTCCCAGAATACCAGGACCTGCGGCTCGGCCTTGATGATCGCTTCTGCGGTTGCGAGGTGACGTCGGAGCGCGGCCGCATCCGTTTCAGCGCGCGAAATCGCACGCCGGGCGCGCCGTAGCACATACCACACGAGGGTGACGCCGAGACCCGCGGTGCCGGCAGCGAAGGCAGCGAAAAGCAGCGGACGAACAGTCAGGCCGATGATGTCCGTGCCCCGCGTGTCCACCAGCCCCAGGGTAAGGACGATGACGCAAGCGAGGCTGGCCAGAAGCAGCGCCAACAGCTCCCGGCGAGTGGCATCTGTCCGGCTCTGGGGATCTGCCACGTGCATCGCGTTCCGTGCCAAACTCGGGGGCAGCGCCATCGGAACGCGGTACTTGGCGCCTGAGCGATCGTCCGCCGGAGTGGCGAATCACATCTCGATTATGAGCAGGATCACTTACGCTGGCCAGACCGCGGCGACACGCCACAATCGCAAAGCGAAAACTGCGCGCTCGTCGTTGCAGCGGTGTCGGCGGTAACATCGTCTGGAAACGCCCGCCGATCGCCCTGAGGAACGCCAACCCGCTGGGCCGAGAAGCCAGGCTCTTAGTAGCGATAATGATCCGGCTTGAACGGCCCGTCAGGTGAGACGCCGATGTACGCCGCCTGCTCCGGCGTGAGCTTGGTCAGCTTCGCGCCCACCTTCTCCAGGTGCAGCATGGCGACCTTCTCGTCGAGGTGCTTGGGCAGGGTGTAGACCTTGCGCTCGTACTTGCCCGGGTTGGTGAAGAGCTCGATCTGGGCCAGCGTCTGGTTCGTGAATGACGCCGACATGACGAACGAGGGGTGCCCCGTGGCGTTACCGAGGTTCACGAGACGGCCTTCCGAGAGAAGGATGATACGCTTGCCGTCCGGGAACTCGATCTCGTCCACCTGCGGCTTGATGTTGGTCCACTTGAAGTTCCGTAGGGCGGAGACCTGGATCTCGTTGTCGAAGTGCCCGATGTTGCAGACGATGGCGCGATCCTTCATCGCCCGCATGTGCTCGAGGGTGATGACGTCCCTATTGCCGGTCGCAGTCACGAAGATGTCCGCCCGCGGGGCGGCATCCTCCATGGTCGTGACCTCGTAGCCCTCCATGGCGGCCTGCAGGGCACAGATCGGGTCGATCTCCGACACCATCACCCGGCAACCGGCATTCCTGAGGCTCGCTGCCGACCCTTTGCCGACGTCGCCAAAGCCGCAGACCATCGCCACCTTGCCCGCCATCATCACATCCGTGGCGCGGCGGATGCCGTCGACGAGGCTCTCGCGGCAACCGTAGAGGTTGTCGAACTTCGACTTGGTCACCGAGTCGTTGACGTTGATGGCCGGGAACAGCAGCGTGCCCTTCTTCTGCATCTCATAGAGCCGGTGCACGCCTGTTGTGGTCTCCTCGGTGACTCCGCGGATGTTGCGGGCGAGCTCGGTGAACCAGCCCTTCTTCTCCTGCAGAGTGCGCTTGATAAGCTTGAAGAGGATTTCCTCTTCCTCGGAGCTCGGCTTGTCGAGGAAGGACGCATCCTCGTTTTCAGCCCGATAACCGAGGTGGACGAAGAGGGTGGCATCGCCGCCGTCATCCAGGATCATGTTGGGGGTGCCGCCGTCGCCCCACTCCATGATCTTGCGGGTGAAGTTCCAGTAGTCCTCGAGCGACTCGCCCTTGATGGCGAACACCGGCACGCCCTCTGCTGCGATCGCCGCTGCGGCATGATCCTGCGTGGAGAAGATGTTGCAGGAAGCCCAGCGGACCTCGGCGCCAAGCGCGATCAACGTCTTGATCAGCACCGCCGTTTGGATCGTCATGTGCAGCGAGCCAGCGATGCGGGCGCCCTTGAGTGGCTGGGAAGGGCCGTACTCTGCGCGAACCGCCATCAGGCCCGGCATTTCGCTCTCCGCGATGTCGATCTCCTTGCGCCCCCATTCGGCAAGGCCGATGTCCTTGATGGCGTAGTCGGCTGCAGTAGGCATCACTCGGCTCTCCTCGATTTTCGGAATTCTGCCTCTGGCGGCGGTGCACAGCGAAGGTTATCGCTGACGCGTCTGGCTCGTGCCTGGCCGTCTATAGCGGCCAGGGTGTCCTTATGCAATGGCACATAAAGACATCGTTATGTCTGCAAGTGTTATAACAAGAGCGGAGCACGCTTCTTAAGCTCCGTCGCAATCTTCGCCGAAGCCATTCTCGACCAGTTCGACAAGCGCCTTGAGAGCTTCCGGGGCTTCCGGTCCTTCGGCTTTGAGGTGGAGCGTCGCGCCGGGGCCCGCCGCAAGCATCATCAGCCCCATGATGGAGGTGCCGCCCACCGTATTGCCGTCCCGAGTGACGGTGATTTTGGCGTTAAACGATTCGGCGCACTTGACGAACTTCGCCGACGCGCGCGCATGCAACCCCTTTCGGTTGCGAATGGTCACGAAAGCGGAGGGCGTGGAACTCTCGCACTCGGACATCTCTTTTACGACTCGCCGGAAAGCACCTGCCTGGCGACGCTAATGTACTTGCGGCCAGCTTCCTTGGCGAGATCGACGGCCTTGGCGAGAGGAGTATTGCTGCGGACGCTGGCGAGGCGGACCAGCATCGGCAGGTTCACTCCAGCAATGACTTCTACGTTGGCCTCATCGAGGATCGAGATGGAGAGGTTGGATGGCGTGCCGCCAAACATGTCCGTGAGCAGGATCACGCCATCGCCGGTATCCAGCCTGCGCGCGGCGTCCAGGATTTCTTGCCGGCGCGCCTCGACGTCATCATCAGGTCCGATGGAGATTGTTTCGATCTGTTCCTGCGGCCCGACGACATGCTCCAGAGCGGCCCGGAACTCACGGGCCAATCCGCCATGGGTGACGATCAAGAGTCCTATCATTGCTCTCGTGCAGTTCCGTGCTGTCCGGCGGCCATCCATCGGCCGACAGGTCCGCGCATGTCTCTAGCAGGCAACTGGCGGTCTCGAGCCGCGACATGTTTGGCAACTGTGCGAATCATAGCAAGCGCTTTCATGTCGTATGCCTACTGAAGAAAAACTTACGAGCCGCGGCCAGCGCCCGCAGCGCCCTGTAGTGCCAACAGCAACTTCAGTGGTGCGGATGCCTCGAACGGCGCCAGCGCCAGGTGGCGAACTTGGACGCCCATGATCTCGGCCGTGGCCGCGGGGTCGGGCAGGCGTTCGATCTCCTCCGGACGGACGAGATCGACCAGCAACTCGAGCTCTGCCTCGTCTTGGGCCGGCACGGCGACGATGCCAAGCCCGCGAACCTCGATCAGTCCTTTGATTGTTTCAGGACAGGTGAGGTGAACCTTCCCACCGCGGACCTCGGCGCGGACCTGATCGTCAGCGACCAGCAGCGCCTGCCCTGAGATGAGATCGGAAGGGGGCTGCGCGAGGCAGCGCAGGGCGAGGTCCGATTTCCCGGAGCCAGACTCCCCGCGAATCAGCGCAGCGCGTCCCTTCAGCGCAATTGCAGTTCCGTGGAGCAGCCTAGTTTCGCCGACCGCCACGATGTCCGAAGCTCCTCGACTGCGGTCCGCCACCTTTCCAGGCAGGGAGGCGCACGACGAAGCGGGCGCCCAATCGCGGATCGTCTGGCCCGGCGCCCTCCGCCATGCGGTTCTCCGCCCAGATCTCACCGCCATGAGCCAGGACGATCTCGCGCGAGATTGATAGCCCAAGCCCAGAATTGTTGCCACGGCTGGCTTCCTGCGTCGGGCGGTAGGTGTAGAAGCGCCTGAAGATCTTCTCCAGGTTCTCGGGCGGGATTCCAGGACCCTCATCCTCCACAGTGATCTCCACCCAATCTCCCAATCTGCGGGCGCGGACCAGCACCGTGCCGCCCTCGGGCGAGAATGAGATTGCGTTGTCCACGAGGTTAGTCACGACCTGCGACAGGCGGCCATCGTGCCCGTTAACAACTAGCGCATCTTCCGAGCACGACGGGTCGGGCTCGAAGGCGATGTGCTTGCCGCTGCCGCGCAGGATGTCGGAGAAGGTTGCGACGATGCCGTTCAGCAATTTGCAGAGGGCCACCGGCTCCATCTGCTGGAGCGCCAGCTCTGCGTCAAGTCTCGACGCGTTGGAAACGTCTGTGATCAGTCGATTGAGTCTTTTCAGCTCACTCTGGATTTGCGCAATGAGCTGCTGACGCTCTGCTTCATCCTTGGCGTATGCAAGCGCTTCAGCCGTCGAGCGCGCCGCCGTCAGCGGGTTCTTGAGCTCGTGTGCAACGTCCGCGGCAAACTTCTCGCTCGCCTCGATGCGGCGGAACAAGGCGGCCGTCATGTTCCGGAAGGCCGTTGCCATCTGGCCGACCTCGTCGGTGCGATTGCCGAAGGTCGGCAAGTCGTGCCGTGCCGAAATATTGCGGCTGACGTGCTCGGCCGCCTCGGATAGGCGCCGCATCGGTCCCGCGACCGTACGCGCCAGTAGCGTCGACGCGGCGAGGGTGGCAACAAGCGCCATGAGGCCGATCTTCAGCACGGTCCAGCGCTCCTGGCTGAGCGCCTCGTCGATCTCACCAGGCCTGCTGGACAGAAGCAGAACCCCTTGCACCGTGCGCGCTCGCTGGATGGGGGCAGCCACCGAGACGATCTGCTCGCCGTTCTCGTTGAGCAGCAGCATCGGCGTGGTCGTGCCCGTCATCGCCATCCGGACTTCCGGATAGATGTTGCCGTTGGCGTTGCCGATCTCCTTGTAGACAGGGAGATCCGCGTTGAGCAGCCACTTGGTAAGTCTCGTCCAGAAGTTCTTCGTCTTAGGCCGCTCCTTGGGCTCCGGTGGCTTGGCGACGAGCCCGCGTGACAGAAGCTGCGCGGAGTCGGCGATCAGGGTGCCATCGCGGCCGTAAATGCGGGCGCGGTTGTTCGTCGGTTGGACGAGCCGCCGCAGAATGGGGGTGACACGCTCGGGCCGAATCGAAAGCTGCAGTGCTGCAAAGCCATCATCGCGGAAGGGGATGAGCGCGTCCTCGGCCTCCGGCAACCTGTCCGGGTCGAGCACGATCCGCTCCGTCTCGACCGTCGCATTTGCAGCGATCGCGGCGGCGATGATCTCGCTTTGAGTTCTGAGACTTTCCCGCTTGGCGTCGATCAGCCAGACGTTCTGCCGGCTGAGGTAGAGGATGCCGCCAATGAGGATAAGCAGACCGAGCAGGTTGGAAACGAAGATGCGCCGCAGCAGGCTCCCCGTGACCAACCTTACGGCACGACTCTGCAGCAGTCGCACACCAACGGCTGCGAGCCACTGCCTGACGGGACTCGCCGCGCGGTGTACGCGCAGGAACCCCTCTTTTGCGGTCCGCCATAGATCAACGACGGGCCGGGACCGCTCCAGCTCGATCGCCATGAACCCCCCGGGGCTCAGACTTCCTTGAACCGATAGCCTACACCATAAAGCGTCTCGATCACGTCAAAATTCTCGTCGACCTGCTTGAACTTCTTACGCAATCGCTTGATGTGGCTGTCGATCGTCCGGTCGTCGACATAAACCTGGTCGTCGTAGGCCGCGTCCATGAGGGCATCGCGGGTCTTCACGACACCGGGGCGAGCGGCCAGCGCCTGCAAGATCAGGAATTCCGTGACAGTCAGCGTCACCGGCTTGCCATCCCAGTGGCACGTATGACGCTCGGGGTCGAGGCGCAGCTTGCCGCGTTCGATCACCCGCGAGGTTTCGGCCTGATTGCCAGCGCCGTCCCTCGGTTGCGAGCGGCGCAGCACGGCCTTGACGCGCTCCACGACGAGCCGCTGCGAGAACGGCTTCGCTATGTAGTCGTCGGCGCCCATCTTGAGGCCGAAGAGCTCGTCGATCTCCTCATCCTTGGAGGTGAGGAAGATCACCGGCATGTCCGACTGCTGGCGGATCCGGCGCAGCAGCTCCATTCCGTCCATGCGCGGCATCTTGATGTCGAAGATGCCGAGGTCGGCAGGCTCCTCGGTCAGCCCTTCGAGCGCGGATGCGCCGTCGGTGTAGGTCCGTACCTTGTACCCCTCAGCCTCAAGAGCCATCCTGAGCGAGGTGAGAATGTTCCGCTCGTCGTCTACGAGAGCAATCGTACTCTTCTCTTTC
Organism: Pseudomonadota bacterium; assembly: GCA_003242645.1. The sequence goes on along the minus strand of QGVC01000040.1, from coordinate 3,669 downwards.
ATGGTCTCTTGCCCTGGACGGTCATTGTGACCGGGCTCTATGACCCGTTCTTGTGCGAAATGTGGCGCGTCCGACTTACCAACGGATTGTTAACCCTACGATGAATAGGCCGACAAGCCTACCGAGACGACGTTTTGCCAACAACAATCTTGGGTTGAACCGCGTAAGAAGGTGAACAGATGGCATCCCCCGGCAGTTCGTCGCACCTGCAATCGCAGAACTCGGTTTCGCTTAAGCGCGTTGATGTCTTTCGCCCGCAGTTCTCTCGAGCACTTATAGATTAGATGTCTCGTGTTGCGTTAACAACGGAACCTGATAGCGCACCCATCCGAGCTGGCTTGCAGCGATCCCTTGTGGGACTCAAAAGGGCCCACCTGCCGACAGTAAGGGTGCTACCGGTCTTTGTTGATGGCAATTTTGTCTGGACTTCAGTCGCACCCGCCGGCCGGTGATTGCTGATTGGACCACAATGTATACGGTGACCCTTCACGGATTTCGTAGTTTGTGTCCTATCTGACGGGGCCAAAGTAACGCGGCTGGCGACTTGGCGCGCCGGGTTCTGCGGCAAACTTTCCGCGAGGGCGCGCGAAGCTGAAGCTGCGGTAGTTCTAGCATCAGGTAGGTCGGAGGTGTCTTGTGCCCCTCCAACGGACGGTTGAAGGAAAATGACGAAGGCAGACCTGTTTCCCCTGACGAGCGCGCGTACCGTTCACCGCAACAACCACTCAGTCGAGCTGATTGAGCAGGCGATCAGGCGGGCCGAAGGCCGGTTGGCAAGCACCGGAGCGCTGGTCGTAGAAACAGGGGTACACACAGGTCGCTCCGCCCAGGACAAGTTCACCGTCCGCGATGAGCAGACGGAAGGCACCATCTGGTGGGACAACAACAAGGCCATGAGCCGCGAGCACTTTGACGTGCTCCATCGGGATTTCCTGGAGCACATCAAAGGCCGCGATCTCTTCGTGCAGGATCTGTACGCAGGGGCTGATCCAGCAAGCCGGCTCAATGTGCGCGTGGTTTGCGAGTACGCATGGCACGCGCTTTTCATTCGGTATTTGCTGCGGCGGCCTGGGCTGAACGAGCTGTCGAATTTCGAGCCCGGCTTGATCGTCGTTGATCTGCCCAGCTTCCGCGCCGATCCCGCGCGGCATGGCTGCCGGACCGAGACGGTCATCGCAGTCGATCTCAGCCGCCGCTTGGTGCTGATCGGCGGCACTTCCTATGCCGGCGAGATGAAGAAGTCGGTTTTCTCGTTCCTGAACTACGTGCTGCCCGAGCAGGGCATCATGCCGATGCATTGCTCGGCCAACGTGGGGCCGGCTGGAGACGCTGCGGTCTTCTTCGGCCTGTCCGGCACTGGAAAAACGACGCTTTCGGCGGACCCAAAACGCACGCTCCTTGGTGACGACGAGCACGGCTGGTCCGAGAACGGCATCTTCAATTTCGAGGGCGGCTGCTACGCCAAGACCATTCGGTTGTCGGCTGAGGCCGAGCCCCAGATCTGGGCCGCCTCGAATCGCTTTGGTGCGCTGCTGGAAAACGTTGTGCTGAAGCCTGGCACCGCCGAGCCAGACTTCGATGACGGCCGGCTGACCGAGAACACCCGCTCCGCATATCCGCTCGAGTTCATCTCCAATGCCAGCACCACCGGCATGGCCGGGCATCCCAAGAACATCGTGATGCTGGCGGCGGATGCCTTCGGCGTGTTGCCGCCGATCGCTAAGCTCACTCCCAGCCAGGCCGAATACCACTTTCTCTCAGGCTATACGGCGAAGGTGGCCGGCACGGAGAAGGGCCTTGGGTCCGAGCCGCAGGCGACGTTCTCGACCTGCTTTGGCGCCCCGTTCATGCCGCGCCATCCCAGCGTCTACGGCAATATGCTCCGTGAGCTGATCGCGAAGCACAAGGTCGATTGCTGGCTCGTCAACACCGGCTGGACCGGCGGCAAGTACGGCGTTGGGCATAGAATGCCGATCCAGGTGACCCGCGCACTGCTCGATGCGGCTCTCTCGGGGACGCTCAAGGGCCAGCCGATGCGGACCGATCCGATTTTCGGCTTCCAGGTGCCGACATCGCTGCCGGGTGTGGACAGCAAGATTCTGAACCCGCGCGAGACGTGGTCAGACCCGGCGGCCTACGACGAGCAGGCGAAGGCACTTGTCGAGATGTTCAACAAGAACTTCGCCACCTTCGAGAGCCACGTCGATGCTGACGTGAGGGCGGCTGCGCCGACGCTGCGCCAGGCAGCCGAATAAGAGCCTTCAACAGTCGGGTGTCTTCAGATGCCGGTGCCGCTCAACAGGCGGTGCCGGCATCTTCGCTAAGAATAGGGTCCGGCCTCTGCGCCGTGGCCGTTCGCATCCGCTGCGTGCGGGTCCGCCTGCGGGTGCGCAACTTGTCGAGCTCCAGAGCTATTTTCTCGAACTGCTCCCGATCAGCGGGCGAGAGGGTCGCGAGGTAAGGCTTCCACAGGGCGCGCCAGGCACGCCGGCGGGCGGCTGAGTTGACCACCTGCGGCGGCACGGGATGGAGCTCCTGGCTTCCGAGCCAGCTGTAAGCGGCACGCCAGATTTCTGGATGAGCCCGCCTGTTCCTCGGCCCTCTAAGCTGAACGATGGTTGGCAGGGTAGGGTCTACAGGGTGCACTCCGATCTCGATGTCGGCTACCGGCAAGCCGTTTCGCCGGATGCTGAACACGTAGCTGACGCCCGACTCCAGCTTTTCCGAGAAGGAGTCGAGACAGTTGTCCATCGCGTCGCTTTCGTTGATGAAATCCTCGATCGTGCGGAGCTCGACGAACTCGTAGCCGAGCGCCGATCCTTCGCTGAGCCACGGCTTTCGAGAAAGCGAGCTCAATGTCAGAGCGAGCCGGATGCGCTTGCGCCACGCCGTGACCTCGTCGAAGGCACGCCGAGGGCTCATGTTGGGCGTCCATGGCCGCCTCAGCAGCTGCCCGCCGAGTGTCTCAGGGTGATCCGCAAACCAGGCCCAGGCCGCGACGTAAGGGAGCGCTGGATCTGTGATGAGCGGCGCATGGAACCGGTCGTGCCTTGCCACCCACAGCGCGAACTCGGGACCGCAGATGCGATAGGCCTGGGTGACGCGCTCGAGCCACTTAGCGGAGATCGCCGGGACTGTCGGCAAGAGGTTCACGATTCGCGCCGAGAATTTCGGATCGTCGGGAAGCGTCTCCAGCCGTTTGTTGAAGGCTTGGGGCGGCAACTTGCGCATCCACCAAGGTAGTCCCAAGGCATTGGCGGCTTCGCGGAGACGGGAGCCGGAGATCAAGTGGGCGACCGCAGCCCGGCGCGCTTCGGCCGTCCCATAGTTCGTGGCGAGCGCGAAGAGCAGGCCGGGGAAGGTCTCCGCAAGCTCCTCGAAACACGCCGCTTGGTTTGCGATCTCGTCGACCCTGCGGCGACACGAGAAATGGAACGATTGCAGGAGCTGTGAGCGGCGGAGCTGGGTGTTTTCCAAAGCCGGGGAGGTGCTATCCAACTTCTTCCGGCTGGTTATCGGACGCTTGCTTTGCATGAGAACTCGACCTCCTGCACGGCCTTTGTAGCCGCGCAAGATGGCGGAAGGCAGGAGAAACCGTGCTTCTTGCTGGCGGCTTTGCGTCCGTAAAGCGGCCAGTTGCGGCAAATGAATGGCAGGATCTGCAACTCG
>QGVC01000039.1 GCA_003242645.1 Pseudomonadota bacterium | reverse complement strand
GGCTGTTAGCTGGATGTTTGAACACACCGACGCTCACCGCATCGTCGCCCGGGTCCCGCACGAGTGTCCGCAGGTGCAGAACTACGCGCTGCGCATAGGCATGCGCGAAGTCGCATCGGATTCGATAGATAAGTACTACGAGATAAGCAAATAATTCATGGGTACGCTTCGCGACGTTCTAGGAGTTTCAGACAAGCGACGCGCACGAGAGGCTGCGGCGCGCGCGGGCCTGAGTGACTTCGCATTTACCGGCCCCGGCGGCATGTCGGTCAGCTTCGGTCCTACGGCCGGAGCGATCAGTCTCGGAGCCCTGGACCCGATACGGCAGATGCTGCTGCAGGCGGTCAGCTCGAATCTGTCCGCAGGCTCCGGTACGGATGCCCTGTCGGCTGCGGCCGAGCAAGCTAGCCGCGAGCTTGGCACCGGCGGCGGTATCGACCCCTCGTTCATCAACGTGCTCGCCGCGCTGGCCGGGCGCGAGATCGGCTCTGCCGGAGTCGCCCCTACCCCAGGGGAGGGTCTTGGCGCCGACACCATCAGCATGCTACGCGACGCTATCTCTCGTGAACTCGGCGGAGGCGCTGACTTCAGCGGAATACCGAGTCTCGATACATCCGGCATGGTGAGGGACCTGTTCGGCGCGGCCGGCGATCGTCTGGCGACGGCCGCCGCGACGGCGGATCAGGTGGCTGCTGAGCGTCTGGCGCTACTGCGTGAGCAGGCTGCTCCGTATGAGCAGCGCATGATTCAGGACCGCATAGGAGAGCTGTTCGCCAGGGGCCGGCTTGGTACGAATGACACGCTCAGTGGCCTTGTCGGCGAGGGCATTGCTCGCGCTCTGAGCGAAGCCGACCTGAGCCGGCAACTGGCTGCACAGGAGCTGGGCCGGCAGACGCAAGCCGACGCCGTTAGTCAGGCACTCGGACTGGTAAGCGCTGGCTCTGGGCTCGCCGCTCGATCGTTCGACGAAGCCCTTCAGCGGGTGATGAGTCAGGAGGCGGCTCGTACGGGCGCCGTGGGTAGGGCTAGTTCACTGGCCGGCATCTTGTCAGGCGCGCTCGGAGACGAATTCGCGCAGCGCTTGGCGTCGTTCCAGGCGCAGGAAGCTGCACGTACTGGTGAAATCGGTCGCATATTGCCCCTCCTGCAAGCCGCTGGTGGATTCGCCGAGGCCAATGCGGCCAGGGCTGATGCCCGCGCTCTAGCCCGATTCGATATTGCGCGGCAGCTGTTTGAGGCCGAACAGGCTGGCGCGCAGAACGCCTTTACCCGCGCCCTTGGCGGCTTGCAGGGCATACAGGGCATTGACTCTCTGGGCTTGCAGCAGTTCATGGCAGCGCTTCAGAGCGCAGTTGCGCGCAGCAATGCGGCCCTTGGGCAGGCCAGCACGTTCACCCAGCTTTCCAACATCACGCCGATCCTCGACTTTGCAGTGGGCATGGCGAGTGCGTTCGGGCCGCTCGGACGTACGAGGACCAGCTAATAACACATGGCGAGTATTTTCGAAGGCATCAAGTTCGAGACGCCTACTGACGTGCAGGAGCGCATCCTGCGCGAGCAGCAGGCCCTGCTGGCGCAGATGAACAGCCGGCAGGCCGCCGGCTTCGTCTCGGGACAGGCTTTGGCCCGGCTCATCAGCCGATTCCGTACCGGAGAGCGCGGAGAGGGCTTTTTCAACCGACTGCGTACCGGGACGGCAGACCCTCGTATCCGCGAAGCGGAGCAGGTACAGGAAGTGCTGGGCGCTGCGCAGCAGGTGGCCCAGGCCGAGGTTGAGGCCGGCACTGATCCGACGATAGCTCGCATCCAGGCTATGCGTCGAGCGGCCAGCGAGTTCGCCGCGATGGGGCGTACTGACCTAGCCGCGCAGCTACAGGCGCAGGCCCTCACGCTCCAGTCACAGTTCGAAGTCCATCAGGCCGAACTGAACAAGCTCCGCGCCGACACGCGGCTCACGGAGGCTAAGACAGAGCAACTGCTCAACCCTCCGCCGGAGGAGCCCAAGGACGAGCTGACTCGCATGCAGGATCAGCGGGAGAGGCTGACTGCTCTACTGCACGAACAGGGCAACCTTAGCGGCCCCGCCGCCCAGTACATCGCCCAGCGCATCGACGAAGTGAACCAGCGCATCGAGAAGATCATCACGATTACCGGGCGCACGGAGCACGATGTAGGGGCGCAGAAGTCCACGCTGGCGAGTCTGGAGCGCAACCTAGTGGAAACGCAGGCCACGCTGGACCAGCTTACGGAGGCTATCAGGACATTCGACCCGGCGCATTACACGCTTGGTGGGCGTATCGAGGGCGGTTTCCTGAGGTTCAAGGACATCCTGGGGCTGCCCCTCTTGGAGGAGGAGAAACGAGAGCTGACGGTCCGCACAGAGAACCTGATGGCCATGAACCAGCTACTCAACGACTACATCCACCAGATCACTGGTGCTCAGGTCGGTCAGAAGGAGGAGCAGCAGCGTCTGGCTCGTGCCGTGCCTACCCCCGGAGACAGTCCTACCGTACTTGCGACCAAGATGCGCACCCTGGCCTGGATGCTACCTGCGATCCAGGCGCGCACGCGCGCCGCGCTTGCTGCCGGTGACGTGACTATCATCAATACCCCGTTGGAGCAGTTCCGGCCGAGCGAGGATACGGATGCCCTGTACCGCGAGGCACTGGAGATTCTGAGCCGCTAAGGCTTGCGTTTAAACGATGCCGATTCAGACCCGAGCCGAATACGAGACGGTAAAGAGGGCGCTCGCCCTGGAGATGCAGAAGCCGGAGGCTTCTCGTGACGTGGAATTCATCCGGCAAGCCGTCACGGAGCTGCGCGCTGCTGAGATGCAGTTCGGGGTCGCAGCCGTGGACCCGGAGCAGGCCGCCCGTGCTGAAGCCTTCGCCGGCTCTGTACTGGAAGACGAAGTCGCTCTGACAGCCTCTGAGAGGGCCGTAGAGCGCGGAGCACTGTCCGGTATGGACGTACCCACTACACAGCTTCCGGTCGGCGCTCTGGCGATGTCTCAGGGCGTCAACGAGCGCCTGGCAGAGCTTCGCGACATGCTCGCGCGAGTCGTCCTGGGCAGGGACGAGCAGGCGGAGCTGGCCGCGCGCCGGGCGCAGGAGACGGCGGCGGCGCGCATTCAGCTTGAGGAGCAGGCCCGCCGGCAGGGTGTGCCGCGTTCGGCGCTCTCTATTGACCGGGCAGCGGGCAGTATCGTGCCTGACGCACTCCTAGGAATGGTTCCCGGCATGGCTATCCGAGGCGCCGGCGCTGGTCCGGCGCTGGCCCGGATTGCCTCTGAGGGCGTCATGGGCAGTCTGGCTGCGCTCGCCAGTACGCCGCTGACCGCTGGACCGGACATGAACATGGCACTTGGCGCCGTGGGAGGCGTGGGCATTGGATTCCTGGCGGAGCTGCCCGGCTTCGTCCGGAACACCGTGCTGCAGGATGCCCTACGAGCGGCCAGGAATCCGGAGACTAGGCGCAACCTGGAGCTGGCTCGTACGGCTGGCATTGATTTGAGCTTGGCCGAGGCGTCGCTGGACGACCGTGTGCGGAGCATGGAACAGGCTATCCCGGCGCGGCCGGGGAGTCCACGGACGGAGTTCAGCCGGCGACGGCAACAACAGATTATCAGGGCGTTCGCTCAGCTGGACGAGACCCTAAATCCGCAGCGCCTGTCGTCTGATCAGATCATCCATGCCACGCGTATGGCGTACAACGATTATGTGCAGGAGCTGGGGACTATCGCGTCCCGCAAGTTCGTGGACACGCTGCGCCCGGTCGCCGAGGAGTTGGGCGCCACGATTGACGACCGAGGTCGGATCATCGGCGGTGCTCGCGTCATCCAGGTGGACAACCTGCTGAACGAGTACCGCACCCAACTGCGCCTTGCAACGGAGGCCCCGCGCACGATCACGCCGGCGCAGGAGGCCGAGCTGCGCGCCGCCATCGCCGAACTGGAGCAGGCCCGCCGGCAGGGCGGCATGACACTAGGGAAGGCGCAAACGCTCTTGAAGGAACTTACGGAAGCCTCATACCCGACCGGCAATACGTACGTTCAGCAGCGTTTAAACGCAGCAGCGACGTTTGATCCGCGAGCGCTGCGCGATGCGCTGTTGACTGACCTGGACGCCACGATCACCAGTCTCGGTCGAGGGGCGCGAGCGCGGTTTGTGCAGGGACGGCCGGAGTTTTCGTACCAGTTCGAGGATATTCCGCCTACTGATCCGCGTCCTGGCGGCCGTGCAGCGCGGGCGCTGATGCAGGCTCGCGAGCAGTATGCCCAGGATATCGCGCTCATAGATGAGCTACGGAATCAGGCGATCGACCGGCTGCTAGGTAAGGTTGGCGGTCGTGTGGACAGCGAAGACTTCGTGCGCAACCTACTGTCCCTGCCAAATCGACAGTTCAATGAGCTGATGCTTCTCGTGGATCAGGCTAAGCCGGGGCTCGCAAACGCAATTCGCTCGCGCATATTCGCCGAGCTTGCGGACAAGCATCGGTTGCTCTCCCCCGGCGGCGGCGTCGCGGGGACGGACACCATGCTCGATGTCCGGGGATTCGTCGCCGAATTCGCACAGATGCCCTTTTCGCGATTCCAGGCCATCGTCGGTTTGAACGCGACACAGACCCAAAAGGTGCAGAACGCGTTTAAGGTGCTTCAGCTCATCGCCGAGGGACCGGAACAGCAGTCATTCGCGCGCGGCGCACTGCAATGGATAGAGGGCGTGGCTATCAACGCCGTGTCCCGCAGCCCGGAGTTTATCAGCCGTCTGCTTGCTGGCCGGCTGGGTCCTGGTTTCTTTGAACGGGTACTGTTCACGCCGGAGGGCTTGCGGTCACTGGAAACGATCGGAACGAAGGGGGCCTCGCGCACTGCGATCACGCAGGCGTTCAATTCCCTGCTCCAGATTGCGATGGACATCGACGCACGTAAGGAAGAGCTGATACGACAGGAGCAGCAGCGACAGCTGACAGAGCTGCTGCGCGCTCCGGGGAGGCCGCCGCTGTGACGGACCACGTCGCGAACAGCGCGCTCGTCGCTTCGATGGGCGCCGCAGCTGTGACTTGGGTAATGCAACTGGAACTGTGGTTGCGCATTGGCGCAAGCGCTGTCGCCATTGTCGCCGGTGCGGCCACGGCTTGGTACTACGTCGAGAAGGCAATCGCCACTCGTAGGACTCGTAGGAGGAAGTAATTGCTTAGCATCAAACCCGGCGTAACGCTGAATCGCCTATCCCCTCAGATCGTTCTGGCGGTCATGATCGCGAACGAGGTTTATAAGAAGCACGGCGCTGATCTGGTCATCACGTCCGGCGACGACGGTAAGCACTTGCCACATAGCCTGCACTACCAAGGCCACGCCGTTGATCTGCGTATCTGGACTATTGCTCCTCGCGCGCTCCCCAATGTCGTTAAAGAGCTGCGTGATGCACTCGGCGCTAACTATGACGTGGTTCTGGAACCCGACCACATTCACATTGAGTACGATCCAGACTAATGAAGTTCCTGCCCGCTTTCGTGGCGGGCGCACTGTTCATCAATGCACCCGCGCACGCTTCTGAAGTCCGCCCTGCTGAATACGCTTTCGACTATGTTTGCGCAGTCACGGGCCTAGATTGCTCGAACCTGACACCGCCCGAGGTGCGGTATGCCGATCTAATCGGCTTGCGGAATTGGTACGGCTATTACTGGTACAGCCGGCAGCCGAATACTGTATGGCTTGACGTGCAGTTTGAGGCTGAGCCGTGGGATACGTTCGCGATGGCGGTGCTGATCCATGAGACCGTGCACTACGTCCATCGCCACGCCGATCCCGGCGCCACTGCCTGTGAAGCGGAAGCTCTGGCATACCATGTTCAGAACTTGTGGCTGCTAGAAAACGGGCAGTCCGAGTACGCGCGGTGGAACTGGTTCATAACTTACGGATGCACACTCTAATGTTCGACTGGATCAAATCCATATTCGCTCCGGCAAGTGAGGCGTACCAAGCTCGTCAGGAGCGCAAGCGCGAGGAGAAGATTGCTGCAATCCAGCAGGACATCGCTACGCTGGAGGCGAATGCGAAGGCTATCGCCGATGGCCGCGAGGCTGATACCCGATGGGAATTGGCCTCGATCCAGAACAGCGGCTGGAAGGACGAGCTGTGGTCGCTGATCTTCGCTGCCGTCTTCGTCGGCAGCTTCCTGCCGGGCGTCCAAGACCACGTGCAGGTGGGCATACAGCAGATCACGAGCTACCCGGAGTGGTTCCGTTTCCTGTTCAGCTCGATCGTGCTGGCTGCGTTCGGCATCCGGCTGTGGCGACGACTTGGCTGACATAACGTATCACGTACTGATACTTTCTGTTTCTTTTAGCCCGCCTAGTGCGGGCTTTCTTTTGTCTGCACTACGCCCGCTAGCGTAGCTTCCAGATCGGCTATCGGCATGTGCCGCAACACGTCGGTCAGAGGAAGAGTGATACACCCTACAATCTGCCGGGACACACTCACCGGGATCGTCTCCACATACACTGTACGTTCCGGGCGTACATCCTTGTTGTCCCACTCCGGACACCGGTCGCTGACAACCAATCCGTCAGCAGTTCGACCTACCTCCGTGATGTACCGCAGGGCATTGCGCGTGCGCAGTACAAACTGCGCCTCCAAATCCCACAGCGTCCACATGATTGGGCCGACGATCTGTGGCATCGTTGTCCCTTCGGCGTGGCCATATAAGCGCAAGTACGAAGCGTTTATGTATAGAATTGATCCGTCCCGGCGAAATACGGTAACGCCTGCGATAGAAGCGTTCAGAGCAGCTTGCACACATTGCTGTGTTAGGCGGGAGACGTACTTTAAGTTTATAATGTCGCCCATTAGTTGAACATAGCCCACAAAAAAGGGCGCCGCAAGGGCGCCCCGTGATAAGCATCACATAGTACTTATCAGTTCAGAACGATATCGGAATCGTCATTAGCGAGGCCGGCTAGGAAACCTATCTGCGCCTTCATCTCCTCGTTCAACTTGTTGATGCGCTCCAGCTCCAAGTCACGGCCCTCCAGGATGATCGGCAGACCTATCATCGGGACGACAGTCAGGCCGTAGCGCTCGGGCGGGATCTCCAGCTCCTTATGCAGCGCGTCGTACTCCTCCCGCGTCAGCTCCACACCGTATATGATTTCCTTCGCCTCGCGCGCGGCCTCGACAGCACGCACAATCGACGTAAACAGGCCATCCGGGTCGTACTTCTTCAGTTCCACTTACTCACTCTCCCCGTATCGTCGCTTCAGGTAATTCAAACTCACTTCCATCAGATCGTAATTGCCATCCTTCACTTCGTGCAGCATCACCACGCCGCGCCAGTGATGGTTAGCCTGCGGTCCCTTGTAATCCTCGTCGTGCTGATAGAACGAGCCCACGATCAGGGCGCGCTGCACGGTACCGTCGCTTAAGTGCCGCTCGTACGCTTCCTTTCCTTGCCTATGCCCCATGACGAACGAAAAGCCGATGTTTTTCAGCATCGTGCTCGCCATGCCGCCCCACGGGGCGCCGGTCATGGGGTTATAGAAGTAATGGCTAAAGGCAACGCCACCGATCTCCACGACTTCCAGGAAGTCATGGACTTCCCACCCCAGCTCCTTGTCGTTGAACAGCTCATACGACAACAACCCGTCCAGCTCCGCGTTTTCCTCCGCAGCCCGGATGATGCGGTACTCGTGATTGCCTCTCAGCAGCACGAGCCGAGGCTTGTACACCTTCTTCTTGTCCCTACGCTGCTTCTCCTGCTCATCCAGCAGGGGCTGCGTGAGCATGCGTAAGCCCTCATTACCGGCCTGGATGTCAGCCAGTACCCGGCGTCCTTCGAACGACTTCTTGCCCTTGTCGTATGACGACAGAGAGGGCATGTCCCAATGATCTCCCAGGTGTACGACGACATCGGGCTTTTTATCCACGATGTACTTGCCTGCCCAGGTCAGATGATCCATAGGGACTCCCGGCTTCACCTGAGTGTCGGGAATCACTAGAATCTTCAGAGCACCCGGCGCGCTCTTATTCGCATCGCTGCACATGGGGTCAGATATCTCTCTCCGGGTCCACCAGGGGGATACCCTCGGCCAGCATCAACTGAAGTCGGGCTAGTGCGTTCCAGGCGTGATGTGCCGCATGCAACAGCCCTGATTCCGGGTCGTACGGATGGTCTGCCTCCTCCAGCAGATGTCGGCCATCGGCGTCCATGAACCGGCCCTTCGCGTCATCGATGAGCTGCCAGTTCTTCTCCTCGAACGGAACCTTGTATTTCTTCGCGCCGTACGCCGAGACCCAGGCCACGGCTCTCAGCGCGTCCGGGAAGTAATGTAAGCAGCCCCGCACGACAGGCGACTTGCCGGCGTCGTACTTCCTGCCAACAGGCTCATCGTTCGCTAGCTCAGCGGCATGCGCACCATCTGCCATGCCGTCGCGATATCCCTGCAGATATGCTTCGGCAGGCCCGCTGGCTAAGCCAGTGATGGTGCCTTCTCGGCAGGTGTACCCAGATTTGTATCCTTCAACCAATTCAGATACTCCACGAATTCATCGACGGTCATATCCACGAGGATCGACCAATCTTCATTGTTCCGCCGGTACATCAGCACCGGCGTCTTGTTGCTAGCGCGCCCTTGCTCTCTCGCCTGCTTGATCCACCGCCCAAGCTGTAAGGTCTGCTGCCGCTTCACTTCAATGGCTACTGGAAGCTCGGTGTCTATGTCGCAGCCACCTTGCCGGGACTGCATGATGTTGCGTTTAAACGCTTCGAAGCCCAGGCGCTTGTTCAGCAGGTTTGCGACCTCGCGCTCGCCGCGCTTGCCCTTGTTGCGGGCACTACTACCGGCCATCGGGCTCGTCAGCCGTCAACTGGTTGTACCGCTGTAAGAACCTGTCCTTCGCTACTGACGGAGGCCAGCCCTCCACTCGCAGCTCCGGTCGCTCCACGTACAATTCCATCGCCTTCGGTCGCAGCTCCTCGTAATAGCCCCAATCACGGCCCTTACTCGGCAGCAGATCAAAGCTCTCGATCAGACACATCAGAATGTCTGCCTCCTTGATCTCCGGACCATGCGGGTATGAGAGCCCGTACTGATCCGCTATCTGGCGCTCAGCCTCGTGCTCAAGCTCCTCGTAAGAGCCGGCGAGGAAGACCTTGATCGGCTTTGCGATGTCGTTAACTAGCGCTTCGTGTGCGTCGTGCAGCAGCGCTGTCACGTTGGGTACGAGCAGACTGACCTTCACCGAATGCTCGGCCACGGAATAGAACCGCTTGCCGTGGCCCGTGAACCGACACAGGTTCGACAGGGCGTGTGCCAGTGCGTTGATGCTCACCTGATTGTCCGGCCGCCCCGGATACCATTTCGAGCCGTCACTTAGCTCGATGTACAGGTCGTCCTTGTTCAATTCGACGGGGCTGCTCACTTCTTCCTCCTGCGCTTTGCTCTCTCACTCTCGACCACCTGCACGCCGAAGCCGCTATCGGCATCCCAGGCAATCGCGATCCTTACGGCCTCCTCAGCGCTAGCCCCCGCCGCCATTGCGCCGAGCGCGAGATCACCCCCGCTGCCGGTTGCGAACAGCTTGTCTTCGACGGGAATCGGGTATCCCGGAGGGTCGAAGACGACGACTTGCCCGGTTCGGCGATCCATGCGCACGACAGTTGCCTTCTTTAGCTCGGGGTCCTCCTCGCCGGACTCCAGCCGGCGAACAAAATCCAGCCCGAACGCCAACGAGCCGGTGACTGCGTATGCGTAATCATCGGTCAGCACGAGCTTGGACTTGGCGCGCGAGCGCGTGCCCGTATCAGTCGCTTGACTGTCGCACGCCAGTACACCGTCCTTCCACGCAATCGTCGTCATTAGTCCTGGTCCTGCGTGAAGATGATGACAATCAGCGCGACAATGATCGCTATTAGTACAAACTCCATTCACCCTCCTAACAGTGCTCGAACGCACTCGGCGATCGGCAGGGCTATACACAGCCCGATGCCGATGCCGAGACCTTGCATGAAGTTTGCGATTACGAACCGACCGAGGGGGGAACCCACAGCTGATCTCGCTCGCGGCGAAGCCACAGCAGCCGGCCCATTTCTAGAACGACATCCTCCGGCTCCATATGCGCGTACCCGGTCTTCTCGCCGTATCTCTGTATGCTTTGCTTGTACGCTTGTAACACTTCCGAATACAAGAACGCCTCCAGGTCAGTATGCGGAGCGCCGGTCTGGCGCTTTTCATACGCCTGCTTCGCGCGGTGGATCATGTCCTTCGCGGCCTTGGCGCCCATTCGATAGCAGCCGGGAACATTGTCCGTCGGATCTCCCGTCAGCAGCTGCTTATAGAACTGCACCGCACCCTGTGCCGGCGTTATCTTCGCGAAGCGATCATTCCCCGCGTCGTAATGCCATCCGGGACACTGCAACAGGTCCTTATCGATGCCGCAGATGATGCTGTTCTTGCCGGCAGCGTTCAACTCGGTCTGCAGGATGCAGACCTCGTCGTCCGCCTCCTGCCCGTATACGACTTCCGCTCTCCAAACGTCTTTCAGGTACTCCCTTATCTCTCGCTGCAAGCGAGGCTTGTGCCACGGCGCCCGATTGCCCTTGTACGGCTTGATCGTTGCGATGCGTTCGCGGAAGTTGCCGCTCCCCGTTAGGAAGACCCGCATATCCACGTCCGCCTTGAACTTCTCCGCGACCGCCTTCTCAATGGTCTGGAGCATGCGCTTAGCGGAATGCAACACGTTCTCGACGGGCTCTACTTCAATGCGCTCCCATCGCCTAAGCTGTTCGGGGTCGCCTCCTTTCTCTATCCACGACTGTTCAGCCGCGTTGCGGTCTTCCGCGCTGTCGAACACGCCGAGAATGGCATCATCGCCGATGGTCGTCATATGGTAGGTATGCTGGCCGGCAAAGCCGGCTGCGTATTCAATGAAATCGGCATCGACGAGCGCGATGATTTCCTTACGCTTGCTCACTGCTGCCCTATTCGCTCAAGCTCGGCCAGCACCTTCTCCTGCTCTGCCGTCTTATCTCGCATCTCCGCGATTGAGGCTTCAATCAGAGCGGCGTCCTGTTCCAATTCACTCAGATGCACGAGGAGCGTGTTTAAACGCTCCCGTGCTTCTTGCATGTTGCGAGGCCCGTCCATTAATCGTCGTCCCAGGGCACGTCGTCATCAAACTCGTCGTCATCCGACGCCTCGCCGTCGCCGTCCTCATCGCCGAAGCCCTCGTCGTCCTCCTCGTCGTCTTCCAGGTCCTTCTCGATCTCCTCTTGCTTCCCGAGGAATGCCTGCGGGTCATACACCTGCTTGTAGAACCTGGCCGTTAGCTCATCAAGCGTCTCTAGGATGATCGTCTGAACCGCATCAGGCTTCGCCTTAGGCAGTTTCACGGCGCCTTGCTCGATCAGCAGGCGCGTAACCTGAATAGCGCGATCCTGCGCCGCCTGCACGGCAATACGAGACGCCTTCTCCGGGTCTTCCTTGTATTGCCCGCCACGGTCATCCGTTCCGCCCTTCTGAGGCGGAGTGCCCTTCTTAATCAGCTTGGGCTTGGCCAGGACCTCGTAATCGCCTCGGTCGTTCTCCTTCACCTTCACCTGCACGGTGTGTCCGGCTTCGAGGATGCCCTTGGCTCGCTCCGGCGAACGGAACCATTCATCATGCCCCTTCAGCTTGAACGAATAGTTGCCGTACTTCTTCTGGTCACCGACCCAGGTGACTACACCTTTGATGGTCCGCATGTACTCTTCTCCTGTCAGCTTGTAACAACCGTGCGCGAAAAAATGCGCGATAGCACGACGATCAGGACCGCTGCAGCGATCGCCTTAGTCCAGCTGAACGTCACAAGACCAAACACGGACAGCGCCCACACCGTTAGTGCGCCGAGTCCCAGCAGAATGCCGGCCCACAGGAATAGGGCCAAAACGATAACCACTAGTCCCACAATGCTTCCCACAGCAGGAGTCATGCTGCCTCCTTCCACTCCGGCGGTTCGACATCGAACGCTACTTCCTCACCTTCACCCCAATGCGTGCCGTACTTGATCTCACAACCCAACGGCACGTTGAATTCCATGCCGTACACTCGCTTCAGATAGCGGTACACGTCATCAGTAAACGCCTTCTTAACGATCAGTATGTACTTCTCCAAATCCTCCTTATGCACTTCCGCCACGACTGAATCATGGACGGTGTTGACAAAACGTACGCGCAGCCCTGCGGCCTTTACGCGGTGATACAGGTGCACCAACGCAATCGGAATGATCTCGGCCGTCGCAAGCGACTGCACCGGATAGTTAAACACCGAAGGCACGATCGACTTATGCTCGCGCCGGTCCATCGGAGTCCCGTGCTTGTTGATGTAGAAGTCCCAATAGAACCGCAGGCCCCACGGAGTCTTTAACCGTCCGGTCGCCAGCACTTCCGACACCCAGCGCTCCTGCTCCGCGTACAGCTCGGCGTAATGGTCCTGGAACCACTTGTAATACCGCTCCTGCAGCGGGTCGCCCTGCGTACCGCCGTACAACGGCTTGAAGGTATCGGGCTTAGCCGCCTGTCTCCATTCCTTTACCTGCTTGTCGCCGGCGCGCTTCTTATTCAACAGATCAAGGTACAGCTCCCGGTTAATATCCCCGTCAAACTGCGGGTCGTGCATAACGCACGCCGTCTGTAGGTGAGCATCGAAGTCCGGGTCTCGAATGTTCGCTATCGCGATTTTGTCCTGCCCAAGGAACGCGGCGACGCGAAACTCCAGCTGCGAACCGTCTGCCTCCGTCATCACGTAATCCGGATCGCGGACCGTGAACAATCGTTTAAACACGCGCGGCATGTTCTGGAACTGCACCGACTTCTCCTTCTTCGGGAACAGCTCGAACACCTGCGGCACGCCGCTACTACTCAGGCGATGCGTCTGCGTGTTGACCTGATTGAACACACCGTAAAAGATGCCGCCCTCGCGCTCCTCGACCACGCCACGGAAGAACTGCAGGTTCTTCGTTACCGCCGCATTCAGCTTGCCCCACTTGCGGCGTAACTCTATGAATTGCTTCTGCTTTTCAGTCCTTGCCTGGGTCTCTAGCCACTCCATCGTGGTCTTGTCGGTCTTCGGCTTTCCGTCCGGCCAACGCTTAGTCGGCTTGTTGCGCTTCGGCCGGCCGCGCTTATCGACCTGCTCAGGGAACTTCAGTTTCTCGTACAGAAACTCCGCCAGTTGATCCGACGAAGCCATGTTGATGCCGCCTGTAAACGCATCAAGCTCGGCCTCAACCTCGCGCAGCTGCTTGGTGTATTCCTCGTACTCCGCAATCACGCGCTCTCGATCGAGCTTCATGCCCGTGCGCTCGATGTCAGATAGAATCGGCGTTAGAAGGCAGCGCGTTAGCACCACTTGCAGCTTGCCCTCCTTAGTCAACCCCCGTAGCTGCTTGCACCATATCTGTTCCGTCGTCTTCACATCGCGACGGGCGCGAGCGATCAATCGCCTTTTGGGCATCTCACTCGGGCAGACTCCGCTCTCCATCATGGAAGCGATCATCACTTCCTTGCCCTGATACCCGTACCGCTTGGATACGTCGTCCAAGTTCAACGGCGCGAACCGATTGCCTAATCGCACCTTCTCAGCAATCATCGGGTCCGCCCACAGCTTTTCTGTGGGATCGATACCGAGGCGATACAGCCAATGCGCCTCGAACTTCGCGTTGAACGCGATGGCGTAATCCGCCGACTCGTAAGCCTCCCAAAACTCGCGACACTCCATAACGTTGCCATAGAAGTGACGCACGGGACCTCCGCGCAGCTTCCACGCCACCATCACCACCCGGTTCTCCGGGTTCAGCGCTGAGCCCTTATCCTTGTTGGTCGTCTCGAAGTCGAAGACGATCCACTTACCGTTGCGATACAGGTCCAGGCTCAGGCTGTCGTCGCTAAGGGGATGCCTATTCACTCAGACGACGCAGCCTCCTTACGCTTCTTCATTCGACCGATCGTCATTTCCAGGCCCTTTATACGCGCCGCTTGTTCGTTGATGACAGTTTCTTGCGCAGCAACCTTCTGTTCCAAGTGCTCTATCAGCAGCTCGGCCTCCTCCAGCATCACGCAGAGGCCGAGGATGCGGCGTGCCTGCGGCTGCAGCCCCCACACCGTATTCCGCGCATGCTCGGCCAGTTGGCGCAGCACTGGGTCGTCCTTCCATCCTTCCTTAAGCGTCTCCCGTTCGGGGATTCGTGCGAATACTCGCGGCTTACTCATCGTCCGACTTTCTCCTAGGTGTCGCACGGTACGCGTTATAATCAGGCTCCAGGAACGCAACAAAGTGAAAGTCTTCCGGTCCTAGCTTGTTCTTCAGCCCATTAATCATCCGGCGCCTGTGTGCCCTGTACTTAGCATCGCTACCGATGCCGATAATCAAGTCACACGCCGCCTGAATTCCTGTGTTGCTCCAGTCGATGTCGCCCATTGTCAGGTACAATTTGTCTTCGGCGCTGTCGCCGGCCTGCGTTGCGCTGATAGCCACGCAGTTATACGTACCAGCCATGCGCCTGATCTCTCGGGCGACTTCCTCCAGCTCCAGTACGCGGTTCTGTCCGTTCGACTTTAGATTCCGCATCTGATCCACAATCACAAAGTCTGGCTTGTGAATGCGTATCAGTGACTCCAGCGCGGCCAGCTTGCCGCTCGGCTCGTGGATCAATGCCAGATTGTCCAGACCGTGCTCTAGTGCGACTGCTTCGGCCTTAGTGCCCACGCCGCCGGGGTCGTTCATGATCTCCGTCCAGGTCGCTATACCGCGCCCCATGCGGGACACGAACCGGGCATACACTCTCTCGCGGGACTCCTCGTTGCACACGTACAGGCCCTTGTACCCGCGTACCAGCCATGCCGCTGCCTGATGAATCAGGAACATCGTCTTGGCCGCGTTGGGCCGTCCGAATACCACGACGTGGTCGCCTCGCATCAGCCCGCCGTTCACCTTCTCATTCAGCACGGACGGCGACAGAGGTAGGCGTTCCCCGGATCGGGCCATAAGGTCTGCCATGCTAGGGCGCGGCGTCTCGCCGACCTGCTCCAGCGACAGGTCCCGGTACTTGTCAATCAGCTTGTCTATGGTCTCATCGTCGGGGTCCTTAGCTGCCAGCGCTGCCGCAAGATCGAAGCCCACTCGCCGGCGCCGCAGCATCCGGTACTCTGTGACCACGTTTTCCGTGGACACGTCGGACGGAATACTAGCCAGATACTCCAGAGCCGCTGACGCCTGCTTCGGCGACGGGAACATGCGGCTGATGTGGCTGCCCAGCACGTCGCGATCGACGATACTTGCGGCCGGGTCTCGCTTGTAATACTGCACGGCAGCTTTGATGATCAGCTGACCGTACTCGCTGAAATCGTTGGGGTCCAGCTTGCCTGCCAGCCGATCGAACGCGCGCCTGTCCTGCAGGATCGCAGCTATGATCGGGGCTTCGTCCAAATCGCGCCTCCCATGCGTTGTATAGTTTCGTTAGGGACAGGAGCATCGCGCCGTGGAACGACAGCTCGAACCACCATGCAACCAGCTCCGGCTTACTCATTCTCGGCTATCGGACAGCACTTACCGCCGCACCACACGTCCCCGCAGTAGCAATTTGGGGACGGATCGTAATCCTCGCCCAGGTCGTCCCAAATATCGTCCATATCCACAGCCTCTCTCCCAGTCATTCGTCGTTTGTTGCCGTGCGCGCTGCCTTTACGCATGATCTCGGGCGGTCTTGGCATGTTTCGCTTCATTCCGTTCGCTCCTTCGTCAGCCGCTTCTCGATCTCCTCATCGCTCACATCCTTCAGGTCGTCACGTAGTAGTACTGCGCGGCTGATCCACGGATAGCGCCGTAGTTGCTGCATCGCCGTACCGAACGCGTCCGCGTCCAGCGCGAGCAGCACGCGGCTCCGCCGGTTCCGCTCGATCTCAGCCGCCCGGTCCTGCGTGAGCGCAACGCCCAGCAGCGCAACGGCGTCGTACCCCAACTGCCAGCAGCGCATAGCGCTCAGCTGATCCTCGACGATCACCAGCGCACGCGGATAGTCCGCCAGATACCACGACTGCCACGGCTGGCTCTCGTCGTGTTTAAACGAGTCCGCCTTGCGCCCCCAGCCATCGAACCGCCGCACCGTAGCGCCTCGCTTCTCTGCGAGCGGGCTCCACACAGGCATGTACAGCGCCTTCAGCCCGACCACTTCTTTCACACCGAACAGCTGCAGAGTGTGCGGTCGTATGCCGTACCGGCTTTCTATGTACCGCCGACTAGCTAATGATGGTGCTCGCAGGGCGCCGTAGAATTCACGAGAGCGTGCGCCGCGTGCCGGAGCATTCCAGGTCGTCACGTCCACTCCGACCAAAGCGAATCGCTCGGAGTACCCACACTTC
>QGVC01000356.1 GCA_003242645.1 Pseudomonadota bacterium | reverse complement strand
TTAAAAAAAAAAAGGAAAAATGCAAGCCAGCAGGCCATCAAGGCAGCACAAAAGGCGAAGCCGGCGAGCGAAATGCCAGGGGTCGGCCGCGCGGACCACTGGGCGGTGCTGCGCGGGCTGCTGCCGTACGTGTGGCCCGAAGGGCGCCCGGATCTCCGGTTGCGCGTCGTGCTGGCGTTCTTTGTGCTGGTGATCGCGAAGGTCGTCACGGTTGCGACGCCGGTTTTCTTCAAACAGGCCACGGATCTGCTGGCGGGCGCCGCGGGCGAAGAGGGTCTGAGTGCAGGGGAAGGCATTGGTCTTGCCGCGGTGGGCCTGATCCTCGCCTATGGCACTGGTCGCGTCTTGATGATGGTGCTGAACCAGATTCGGGACGTGTTTTTCACGAAGGTGGGCCAGCATGCCGTCCGGGAACTGAACAATCGCACGTTCAGGCATCTGCACCGATTGTCGCTGCGCTTCCATCTGGAACGGCGGACGGGCGGGTTGAGCCGCGTGATCGAGCGCGCCACGCGCGCCATCGAACTCATAATCCGCATGGGCATCCTGAACGTGGTGCCGACGGCGCTCGAGCTGCTGCTGATCTGCGGAATTCTGCTCTACTACTTCGATTTCCTTTACGTCGTGATCGTGCTGGTCACGGTCGCGGTCTACATGTGGTTCACCTTCGCGGCCAGCGAGTGGCGCATCTCCATTCGCCGCGAGATGAACGAAAGTGACACCGAGGCCAACACGAAGGCGATCGACAGTCTTCTGAATTTCGAGACGGTCAAATACTTCGGCAACGAGGAGCTTGAGGCCAGGCGGTTCGACGCCTCCATGGCGCGCTACGAGCAGGCGGCAATCCGGACCTACTACTCCCTCGGCGTGCTGAACTCGGGCCAGGCGCTGATCTTCACCATCGGCATGACGGCCGCAATGCTGCTGACGGCCCGCGGGATCATGACGGGGCAAAACACCATCGGCGATTTCGTGATGGTCAATGCCATCCTGATCCAGCTCTACATGCCGCTCAACTTCATGGGCATGGTGTATCGCGAGATCAAACAGGGGCTGGTCGATCTCGAAACCATGTTCGCGCTGCTCGACGAAAAACCCGAGATCGTGGACAAGCCCGGTGCCAAGCCGTTGCGCGTGGAAAAGGGAACAATCCGCTTCGAGAACGTGTGTTTTTCGTATGATCCCGATAGGCCAATCCTGAAAGACGTCTCGTTCGAAGTGCCGGCCGGGCATATGGTGGCGATCGTCGGGCCGTCGGGTGCCGGCAAGTCGACAATCGGACGAATTCTGTTCCGCTTCTACGACATCTCTTCCGGGCGCGTTACGATCGACGGACAGGATATCCGCGATGTCACACAAGAGAGCCTGCGGGCTGCCATCGGCGTGGTGCCGCAGGACACGGTCCTGTTCAACGACACGATCTTTTACAACATCAAGTACGGCCGTCCCGACGCGACCGATGAAGAGGTCTACGAAGCAGCGCGGCTTGCTCAAATCGACGACTTCATCCGTCAGTTGCCGGTCGGTTATCGGACGATGGTTGGCGAGCGCGGCCTCAAGCTGTCAGGCGGTGAGAAGCAGCGCGTCGCAATCGCCCGCACGATTTTGAAACGGCCGCCAATTCTGCTTCTCGACGAAGCAACGAGCGCGCTCGACAGCCATACGGAAAAGGAGATCCAGGACGCCCTTGATCGCGTCTCACGTGGGCGGACGACTCTTGTCATCGCGCACCGTCTGTCGACCATCGTTCATGCCGACAACATCTTGGTGCTCGAGAAAGGTCGATTGGTGGAGCAGGGCACGCACGCGCAGCTCCTAGCGAAAGGTGGCCTTTACGCCAGCATGTGGAATCGCCAGCTGCGGGCAGAAAAGGCGCGCGAGGAGCTTGCGCGGTCGCTGGAGGAGGCGGAGCTGGGCTCAACATCAGAGCCGGCCGTCTGACGGCCGGCTCTCCCAATCGTTCAGAATGCTCTGGTCGAGCTCACTTGGGCTCTTCAAACAGCGCGCGGTGGATCAGTCCGCCGACAACGCCGCCGACCAAGGGCACCAGCCAGAAGACCCACAGCTGTTGGATCGCCCAGCCACCCTGGAAAAGAGCCGTGCCAGTGCTACGCGCCGGGTTTACTGACGTATTGGTCACCGGGATGCTGATCAGATGGATGAGTGTTAGCGCCAAACCGATGGCCAATGGCGCAAATCCGGTGGGGGCGAGTTTGTGCGTCGTGCCTGCGATGATGAGGATGAAGAACGCGGTGAGCACGAACTCCACGAGAATTGCTGATTGCAGCGAATAACCGCCCGGCGAATGCTCGCCATAACCATTGGAGGCGAACCCGCTGGCAGCGGCATCAAATCCGGGTTTTCCGCTGGCAATCAGATAAAGCACGCCGCCGGCGATAATGGCGCCGACCACCTGGGCGATGATGTAGGGCACCAAGTCTTCGCCGGAAAGCGTCCGGCCGCGGTGAGACCCAGCGTGACTGCAGGATTGAAATGCCCGCCTGAGATATGGCCGACGGCATAAGCCATCGTCAGCACGGTAAGGCCGAACGCGAACGCCACGCCTACAAAACCGATACCGAGTTCTGGAAAGGCCGCTGCTAGAACGGCGCTTCCACAACCGCCGAAAACCAACCAGAAAGTACCGAAGATTTCGGCCACCAGCGGCTTCCCATTCATGATTGTTTCCTTGCGTTGGATTCAACTAACAGGAGAAGTGTCAGGCTGATTCTTTTGATCGACGCAAGGACAATCCAAGGGGCGGGGCGGCTTTAATTGATTTGAAAATTAAGCCAACGTTAATGACCGGAAATCGCTGAAAGAAGAAACCTGGGCGAACGGCGCTCGATTTTCGATTTTGATTTGCACTTGCTTGGCAAGCATTTTCATGTGGGCAATCAAAATCATGGTTCGCATCGCGCAAATCGGAAATTCTGACAAATGAATGTCTATTGCGCGACAAATTCTTTGCGAGTGTAGCCCTGGAGATAGAGTAGAGCCGTAAGATCGCCGTGCCGGATCGATACCTTTGCCTCCGCGGCCACAATGGGCTTGGCGCGGAAGGCTACTCCGAGGCCGGCGGAGCGGATCATATCGAGGTCGTTGGCGCCATCTCCCACAGCAAGCGTTTCTTCCGGCTGCAGATTCAACTCACGACGCAGGCGTTCCAACGCGGCGAGTTTGGCTTCACGGCCGAGAATGGGCGGGGAGACGGTTCCGGCCAAATGCCCATCGACGATGTCGAGCGTATTTGCCTGATGCGTGTGGAAGCCGAGCCGCGCCGCGATGCGCTCGGTGAAGAACGTGAATCCGCCGGAAACCAGCGCACAATAAGCGCCACTCGCCCGCATCGTGGCGACCAGCTCGCGCGCGCCCGGCATGAAGGTGAGGCGGCTGTAAAGGTTCTCCAGGACATCGGCCTTGAGGCCTTTGAGGAGCCCGACACGCTCTTTGAGGGCTTCCTCGAACGCTATCTCGCCGCGCATGGCACGTGCCGTGATCTCCGATATGCGGTCTCGGAGCCCTATATGATCAGCAAGCTCATCAAGGCATTCCTGCTCAATGATGGTGGACTCCATGTCGGCTACGAGCAGCTTCTTGCGCCTCTTGGCGTCGTCCGGCACCACGTTGACGTCGACGGGAAGATTGGCGAGAGCCTCAGCGACGGTTGCGCGGACCTGGTCAGCATCCGGGGGCTCCGAGACTGAAAACTGAACCTGCCAGGCCTCATGCTCGGAGAGCCAGAGCGTTTCGCCGCGTGTCGA
>QGVC01000355.1 GCA_003242645.1 Pseudomonadota bacterium | reverse complement strand
GCTGCTATCGCCCGATCTCTTGGCCCATGTTTCGCCGCTCGGATGGGAACACATCAATCTCACCGGAGAATATCGCTGGCCAAAGCCTTAGCGTAGGATTCCGCCCCCTCCCGCAAACGACCCCATGGGATCTGAGGGCCCGTCGCGACCGGTTTCCCATGCTGCCCGACGAGCTCGCATCAAGGCGGCTCGATCTGACCAGCTTGTCTCTTAGAGGCTGCCGCTCCTGCCTGGGGCCGACGGCGGACAGTCCGCTTATGACGGCCGAATTGGCGCGGCCAACGTGCTAATTGTGGTGATAGGCAAAGTCCGCCTGTCCGTTTTGGGGGCAGGAAGCGAAAGGTCCGTTTTTGGGAACAGGCGGCTGTGAGTTGGCACTCGATCGCCGTGAACGCCTATGTCTGCCCTCCCCCGGGGGAGATGAGCTGAGCGGTTCGGCAGTTCAGTCGCCGACCGTCCTACACACACACTGCTCCTGGAACTCGGGCGGTTCACGCCGCGATACTATCTGACTGACTGACGAGTCATTTCCGAGAGGCGGCCATCCAAATTGAATTATGCGGCGGGACAGGATGCCCATTCAGAAGCCATGACGTGCCCGATGCTTGGCAAGCTGGGGACGATGATCGTCCGTCAACTAGAGGCGCAGGGCTGTGGCGATGCCTAACGCCGCCCGAGCGGTTTCGCTTAGTCCGGATTTGACAAGAACCATTCCCTCATCGGTGAAGCTGACCAGACCAGCGTCGAATGCAGCGTGCCAGTAGGCCGCAAGCGACAGGCCGTTGTGAACAAAGGGCCGTTCGGCATAGAGCCATGGCTTGGCTGGCGGAGCTGAGTCATTTTCCCAGCAACTTCCGCTTGTAGTAGTCGGACCAGTTTGCCGTCGTCAGCCATGGCTTCAGCACCGTCAGCTCGCCGCGATCAGCCCGCTCCTTTGCGCTTAGCAGCGGCCGGCTCATTTCGTCGATCTCGGGAGACGAGATGTGGGCAAGCTCCGAGAGATCGCGAGTGGTCAGGCGTTGCTTCCGGCCATATCGCGTCGCCGAATCCTTTCCGCCGGAATGGCCCATCACTTTGCGCCGGGTTGCGTCCTTGATATCCGTCTCATCTATCAACTGGGCGAACCAGTGACGGGACGAGTAGAGCGCCACGTCGAAGCGATCGATCGCGATCTTTCTCTTGAGGTACTGGAAACTCTTCGTCAGCGGCTGTCCCCATCGCATCTCGCCTCCCGGCTTCGGATAGGGTTCCCATTCAGGAAACAGCACAGGGCAGCCGATCGACCGCAGGTCCTCGATTCGTTCAAGCAGTCCAAGGTCAAGGATGAGGGGATGCAGCGGAATGGTCCGCTGTGACGCCGGGGTCTTGAAGCGTTTTGCGTCTTTGCGCGCCACGCGTCCCTTCTTCGGATCGAAGGCACGCAGTTGGAGGTAGTAGATCCCGTGCTCCTCCTCGATGTCGTCGAGCTCGATCTGTCCGAGCTCTCCGGGCCGCACTCCCGTGAGGAACGACATGACGTATCCCCAATAGAGGTGGTTCTGCACGAGGCAGGTTCCCTTGACCCAGATCCGGTCGGCGCTCAGACAGCCGGTGAAGAGCGGCAGCGAGAAGATCCTGCTCACCTCGTCCGTCGAGAATGCGTCCCGCTCGATGGAGACGAGGTTCTCGTCGCTGGTCCTCGAGAACCTGGGCATGTCGCGCAGGTAGAACTTCTTCTGGATCAGCCACCCGAAGAAGCGGGACATGGCGTTGTGATAGCCGTTCTTCAACCGCGCTTCGGTGAGGCGCTTCAGCCCGTCCCAGCCATGCTTCTGCGCGTAGTCGTAGCGTGCCGCGAGGCTGCCGGCATGTTCGCGCGGGATGTTCTTGCGGTCGGGGATGTCAGGCAGCATCGCGTCAATTCGCGCAGCCGCTTCCTCGTCGAATTCGGAAAGCAAGGGGTCATCCAACTTGTCGATGATGAACTGTACGACGAGCTTCACGATCGACCGGGCGTCCGCGTTTCCGTTGGACTCCTCATCGGTTTCCACATAGAGAGCGAGAGCTTCGGAAAACCGGAGCGGAGCCTTCTGCTGATCGGAGTTCGCCCTCTTGTCGGAACTCGCAAGTTCCACTCCTGACGGCTGGGCCACGCTTAATGCCGTGCCACGCGGACCTTGAGCGCCAATTGTCGGCTCAAAGGCGGTTGGCGAGAACGAGGCGATGTTGCTTGCCGCGCGCGCGTGAGCTTCTGGCCAATAACCCGGACCTGTTCCCACACCCGGCCGAACCAATCCGAGCTCGATGGCGGCCTGCATGTCTGCCCGGCCACGTTCGTATTCCTGGATCCTCTCCACGTGCCTGAGCCAAGCGTCGGCTTCCACGTTCTGTCGGACGAAGCGGTTGAACAGTTCCTGGAACCCCGGTTCGACCATCTCCGGATCGCATCCTGCCGCTTTGGCACGTCGGATCAGGTTCTTGAGCGTCTCTTCGTAGAGCTGACGGGCGACCAGGCGCGCCTCGCTCAGCGGAAGCGCGTCGGCTACGTATTGACGAAGCTCTGTGATGTTTTTCTGGAACAAGCCAACGTAGTCTTCGTACTTGATTTCGTTCATCCGGTGCACCCACGTCAGGCATTCTGCGAGACGAAGCCGTGCCTGACGATAGTCGCTGGTTCTTAACGACGCCCTGAAGAGGGAAACACCGGTCAGCTTGGCCAGAGGCCGGGCGAATCGAACCTGCAGGTAGTAGCGTCCCTCGCGCCGGGACATGTAGGAAGGCAGCGCCATGGCATCTCCGCGTACATCTGCGTGAGATGTCTCACAGTCGTCCGAACCTCCGTTCGGCGCTAACTGCCTGATTTTTATGGACTTTCAGACAATGGTAGCGGAGGAGGGACTCGAACCCCCGACACGCGGATTATGATTCCGCTGCTCTAACCAACTGAGCTACTCCGCCCCGGGAGGCGCGGCGTCAAAGAACCGGTGCCTCCGAAGACGGGCGGATATAAGGTTGCGTGCCGGGCGGTGTCAAGCGATTAGGCCTGTCTCTACGCAGGCAAAACATGTACCGGTTTCTCACGCCTCCCGCAGAAGCCTCGAAGGCGGTTCTGGCGGCCTAAGTGCCAACGGCTGAGATGCGGTATCAGGCAGGCGCAACCGGGAAGAGCACCTGTGAGGCACCTCGGGAAGCAGCCCCCGCGTGGCAAAACGCCGCTACGCTGGGGCAGCACGGCATCGGGCTCACCGCAGACGAACGGAAGGCAAAGCCGGGACCCGGCCGGAACGGGCCAGCGATCCTGCCGCACAGCGGGGTTCCTAGGAGGTGGCGAAGTTTCCGATATCGCTCAAGCGCAAGGAGCTGCCGCTGTCAGCGCACGTTCAGAGAAACATCGGTATGGCGTGTTCAGAATCGCTGTCGGCGTTCAGAGAGATATCGCTATGAACGGGTTCAGAGAGTTTGAGAGAGCGGACTTGAGTTGCGGCCTTCGCGCCGATATGTGTCGCAGGTCAATCAAGTGAAGACTGAATGAAGCCGCGTATCGCTGTCCTGGGATGTGGGTATTGGGGGTCGAACCACATCCGCACGCTCAAATCGCTCGGCGCGCTCAGCGCCGTGTCGGATGCGAACCGCGCTCGCGCGGAGGGTTTCGCCAGCGAGCATGACTGCCGCGTGGTCGACCCCGACGATCTGTTCGAGGATGACGAGATCGACGCGATCGTCCTGGCGCTGCCGCCGCAGTTTCACGCCGAATATTCCATCAGAGCCGTGCAGGCGGGCAAGCATGTGCTGG
>QGVC01000354.1 GCA_003242645.1 Pseudomonadota bacterium | reverse complement strand
AAAATCCGCCGACCACGAACGATCGCGCGCGGAATGTTGTCCGGAAACGATGGGCGCACGCCGGCTCCGAGTTCCTCGATCGAGGCCTCTGCGAAACCTGGATGGAGAGCATAGGCGAGCCCCAGCAATTCGAGAGCAGATCGCACTGTTACAGACGAGCCATCTTCGCGCTCAATCAGTGTTGCGCCGACCATGTAAAGGCCATCACCCCACGGCACGACGTAGAGGGGCTGGCGGGGATGAAGGAGCCGGATCGGCCGATTGAGCGTCACCTCCGCTGAGCGCAGCACAGCCATTTCGCCACGCACGCCGCGCAAATTCGGCAAGTCGTTGCGCGCGGCCAAACCACGGCAATCAATGACGACGCTTCCGGCAGGCGCAGCCATCCAGACGGGATCTGGCACGGGTTCGCCGAAACGCAAATCGGCGCCCATCCGGCGCAATTCCGAAACAAGGAAATGCATGGCCGCACGCGGGACGACGTGGCATTCCTCTTCGTAGAAAAGGCCGCGCGTAAACCGACCGGCGAGATCCGGTTCGAGCTTCTCCAGCTCCTCGGCACCGATCTCGCGGTGCCCTTCGGTCATGCGCGCGAAACGGATGAGCTCGCTGCGGTCACGGCTTCCGGCGACGACAATCGTGCCGCGGCAAATGACATCCGGGTAAGCCTCGCGCCAGAGGGCAACGCCGGTTTTTCCCAGTTCCTGGATTAGCGGCTCGGCGGATTCGGCCTCGCAGTAGGGCGCGAGCATTGCGCCGGCGAATCGGCTGGCCGCGCCGACAGTTGCTTCGCTTGTCGCCTCCCGCAGCGTCACGTTATGGCCGCGGCGCGCCAGCTCGAACGCCTGCCAAAGGCCGAAAATGCCGGCGCCGACCACAGTGATGTCGAGCTTGGTCACGTGTTGCCGTCCCGCAGAAGTTTTCTCTTCTCGCCTTAACACCGTAGCCCGCAGCTTGGCGAGACGTTCAGCGAACGTGCCGCGTCGCGTCAGTCGCCTAACGCGATCCCCTCTCGCCGCGGATCGGCCCCACCTTCGAGGCCATCGGGACGAACGACGATGATATGAAGGCCGGAGGTCAGCAGGTCCGGCGCGATTTCATGACCGAATGGCTTCACGCGCATGGCCTGCCAGAGCGGTGGCGTCGACAGCCAGGGTCGAATGAGCGCGCGCCAGTCGGTTGCCGGATCATACTCGATTTCAAACGCTCCCCCGCGACTGCCGAAGTTGACGAGCGCCGCAGCGGCCTGCGCATCGAGCTCCCAATCAATGAGGGCAATGAGCGCCTTTACGACATAGAGGATGATGCGGCTGCCACCGGGCGATCCCAGAACTGCTTTCACCCGGCCCGCTTCGTCAAAGACAATTGTTGGGGCCATGGAGCTGCGGGGGCGCTTTCCAGGCGCGACGGCGTTGGCGACGGGGCGACCCTCGGCATCTTCGGGAAGGAATGAAAAATCGGTCAGCTCATTATTGAGCAGGAAGCCCGCGGCCAACACGCGCGAGCCGAAGGCGGACTCGATGGTCGTCGTCATAGACACGGCGTTGCCCGCTGCATCGACGACCGAAATGTGACTTGTGCCGACGCTTTCGAGTGTGGCGTCCACGCCGAAGGCCTGGCGTTGCACACCAGGCGGCGTTCCCGGTGCTGGTCGCGGCATCGCGGCGTTCGGGTTGATGAGCTGGCTGCGCGCTGCGAGGTAATCGGAATCGAGCAGGGTCAGCGGCACTTGCACGAAATCGGGGTCGCCGATGTAGTAATCGCGGTCTGCAAACGCGAGCTTTTCAGCCTCGGCGATCAGATGCATGGCGCGCGGATTGAGCGCTGCCTCCGGCCCGCGGCCCAGATCAAAAGGTTCGAGTAGCTTCAGCGTTTGCGCCACGGCGATCCCGCCTGAGGACGGCGGGCCCATACCGCAAACGCGATGCCGCCGATAGATCACGCAAATGGGCGGCCGCTCGACGCTCTTGTAAGCGGCAAGATCAGCAAGCGTGATGTCGCCCCGATGGTTCGGCGCGTTTGCGGCTGCAGCGACGATCTTCTCGGCAATCTCGCCGGAGTAGAACGCTTCTGCTCCTTCCTCCGCGATCCTACGCAGCGTCCCTGCAAACTCTGGGTTCTTGAGGCGGTAGCCGACGGGCCAGGCGCTCCCGTTCTCGCTGAAGTAAAGCCGGCGGGCCGCGGGGTCGAAGTTCTCAGCCCCCATCCAGGTTAGGAGAAGATTGAGCCTCGGCGAGACCGGAAAGCCGTTTTCCGCGAGCGCGATTGCGGGCTCGAAAAGGCGTGCCCAGGGGAGCTTGCCGTGCCGGCGATGCACCTCCTCCAGCAGACGCACGAGGCCGGGTACGCCGATGCTCAGGCCAGAATGTACAGCCTCATCGAAGGGAATGCGGCGACCATCGCGCAAGAACCGGTCGGGCCGAGCGGCCGCCGGTGCAGTTTCGCGGCCGTCGTAACTCTTCAGCTCCTTTGTTTCGGCATCCCAGTGCAGAAGGAAAGCCCCGCCGCCGATCCCTGAAGACTGCGGCTCGACGAGATTCAGCACGAGCTGCACCGCGATCGCTGCGTCAACTGCACTGCCACCTTCCTGCAAAATGCGAACGCCCGCCTCGACAGCAAGCGGGTTGGCGGCCGAGACCATGTAGGACTTGGCCTGGGCGAGCGATTTTTCGCTGTATCCAGTGGCGGCTTCCGGGGCGATGTACCCGCGCTGCGCAAGGGCTCCGGTCGGGAGCGTGCTCAAGCCGATCGCCAAGAGCACTGCCGCCCATGCGCTGAATGCCCAGCGCATCAAGCCGGTACGGTGTGCTCCTCCGGATGGCCTCGTCGTCATTGTTTCACTTTCTCCACGCTGCGGCTCACGAGAGCTACGGTAACACGAGACGCGCCGCATAAAGCGAAGCCGTCAATGGAAGTCCCGCGATTTGGGCAAAACAGTCTCAAGCCGCTTCGGAATGGCGCGTTCTTCGCGTGGATGACGAGCAAAACGCGGCTGCTCCCGATTGCGGGCAGAGCCTGGGTCGGGCCGCTTCACCTCATCGGCATTGGCAAGGGCCGGCTTGAAGTCCTCGCCCCATTCGGACAGGTCGAGCAGCCAGTAGCTCCTGTCCTCCAGAGAGCTGGAGACGACGTGGATGATGTCCTCGTGGCGCTGAATGCGTCCGCGGACGAGGATGAGCCGGCTTCCCATAATGACCTTACGGAAACGTTCGAGCATCTTCGGCCAAATGACGATGTTGGCGATGCCCGTTTCGTCCTCGATGGTCATGAACACCACGCCTTGGCCGGTGCCCGGCCGCTGACGGACGAGAACGACGCCGCCCACGCTGACCCACTGCCCATCCTTCATGCTGCGCAGCGCATCACATGGTACGGCCCCATCGGCCGTAAAGGCTGAGCGTAGGAAGCTGACCGGATGCGCTTTCAGGGACAGCCGCAGGGTCTGGTAATCATTCACCACGTGCTCCGAGAGCCGCATTTCGGGCAGGTCGACCTTGGGCTCTGGGCCTGCTTCGCGCGTCTCGCTCCAGGCGAACAGCGGCAACGGCCGCGCTGCCGTCAGGCCACGGACTTCCCACAGGGCCTGCCGCCGGTCGAGGCCAATGGAGCGGAATGCATCGGCCGCGGCGAGCTTCTCGATGGTGGCCAGCCGCACACCGGCGCGGGCCCACAGGTCGTGGACGTCTCGGAAAGGCCGGCCTTGGCGCGCATCAACGATCTTCTGTGCTTCCTCCTGAGCCAGACCATCGACCTGGCGCAGGCCAAGCCGCAGCG
>QGVC01000353.1 GCA_003242645.1 Pseudomonadota bacterium | reverse complement strand
TAGGCGAAGACCGAAATGGGGTCTTCGATGTCGAGCACCGGCGGCCTTAGCACCTCATTCAGGTAAGCCTCGTTTGTTTCGATCCGAGGCCCGGATTGCTCCTCTGGCTCGGCGATGCCCGGCAGCGCGGTGGCAAGCTGGACCGTGAGGAACAGAGCCGGGATGGCCAAGACGTTCCGACACCGTGATCGGAAGCGATCAGACCATCCGGTAATTCTGAGGACCTCGCGGGCGGCCATTTGACTGACGCACGTTACCGGTGCTTGCGAGGATCTCTCAATCGGGAGCCTCTCGCCGATGGCGGTCTGACGGACTTCCGCTGAATGCGGCTCCTTTCCGCCGGTCTCCTCCGGACTCGGCCGCCCTTCTGGCGAAAGTTTCGCTTCGACTCGGACCCCTCGTCGGACGTTGGCCGACTAGGAGCGGGTCTTATAGCCTTCGGAGCCGGCTTGTTCACCCTCGGCACCTCCAACTTGGGCTGCACGTTCTTGATCGAGGGTTGCACCTTCGGCTTTGGCTCGAACCTCGGCCGCGGCTTGACCTGGGGCTTCGACTCAATCTTTGGCCTCACCTGCGGCAGTGGCTGGGGCTTCACCTTTGGGGGTGCCTTCGCCTTCGGTGGCGGTTCCGTCTTCGACGGTAGCCTGACCTTTGGCCGGGTCACCTCTGGCGACACCTTCATTTTCGGCGGCGGCTTGCTCGGCGCCGAATCCTCTTTGTCTTTTGGCCGCGGCTTAATCTTCGGCAGCGTTTGTAGCTTCGGCGACGGCTTAACCTCGGGAGTAATCTTCACATCGGGCTGGGGCTTTGCCTTTGGAGGCACTGTGACCTTGGGCGGCGTCGTGATAGGCGGCCGCGGGCGCGGACGCGGCTCCTTAACACCGGGTGGCAGCTTGGGTCCGATGGGTTTGACTTTGTCCGGCACCTTGATGTTGCTCAGCACCGTGCTGTGAGCCTTGCTCTTGGCCAGGACGTGCACAGGGCCCTTGCTGACGATTGTCGAGTGGCTCTTCTGTTTGTTGTGGCTCAGCGCGAGATTGTGCGAGCCCTTCAGGCCATGGCTGAGCGCAGTCGTGTGGCTGCGGACGCGCCCGTGACTGAGGGCGATGTTGTGTGACTTCAGCCGCGTATGGCTGATGCGCTGGTTGTGCGACCCGCGCCGCGAGTGACTGAGCAGGGCCGAGTGGGACCCAATCCGGCTGTGGCTTGCTCGAGCCGAGTGGGAGCCGACACGGAAATGGCTCTGAATCCTGTTATGGGAGCCGTAGCGGTTGTGGCTCTGTCGCCGGCTATGCGAGCGGTAGCGGTTGTGGCTCCAGAAGGTGCTGTGAGACCCGTCGCGGCTATGGCTCCAATAGGCGTTGTGGGAGCCGAAACGGCTGTGGCTCCAATAGGGATTGTGCGAGCCGAACCGGTTGTGGCTCGAATAGGAGCCGTGCGAAGCGATGCGGGCGTGGCTGATGCTTTGCGGGTGACCGACCAGATATGGGGGCTCGCCGGTCGGCACCGGAAGTAGAACGGCAGAACGGATGGTGCGCGGCGGCTCAGGGCAGGGCTGATAAATCGCGATGTCGCCGATCTGCGTGGCGTCGTTCCGGAAAAGCTCCTCCTCGATCAGCCCGCCAGCTTCATCGACGTTGATGTCCGTATCGATGAGAAACGACTGCCCGGGGCCTGTCGCTGGGTAGGCATCCGTTTCGCCGGGATGATCTGCGAAGGCGGCGGCGGGAGCGATCTCCTCGAAGGCGTTCTCGGCCAGCCCCTGAATGCCGTGGACCTCGGAGTCATCCGGCACGGCTTCGGCCACCTCTTCCTGCGCGGCGGGCTGGACGGCATCCTCGCCCTCATTCGCGACGTCCAGTTCGAAGCCCGGGAGCACGCATGGTCCCTTCGGCGAGCACAGCGCATCGCCGGACATCCAAACGAATTCATCCGTTTTCGATGGGTCCGCGATCCACGTTTCTTCGTCGTAACCCAGGCCGAATGCGATGCCGCCAGAGCAGTTCGCGCGGAGGTAAGGCTGACCTTCCTTGCGCCGGTCGTAGAAGCCGACGTCGTACCGTCCGACAGGCCGCCACGCGCCGGCGCGGTCAAGCTCGTATCGCAGCGCCCGGGCCTCGTGGGGGTGCGCGAAGGCATATTCCTTTCCTAGGCCCAGGTTGCGAATGCCGCCACGTTCCGCAACCAGCATGACCGGGCGATCGCTACAGGTCGAGAACGTGATGTCGCTGACCGGATGGCTGTAGCCTGCGCGCGCGATGTCCTCCTCTGACACGAAGAAGTCGGGCAGCAGGAATTCGCGCCGGACATCGGACGGATCGAAGTCTCCGTTTTCACGGATGCGCACGGACCAGACGGAGTTGCGTTTTTCGTCTTCGGGAAGGCTCGCCCACTCGCTATTGCCGAATGCCGGTCCGCTCCACACGGCGTAATAGAGGCGCACCTCGCCCGTGTCCGGGTGCCGCCAGACGCCGACACCCCAAACGCGGCGGCCGGAGGCAGCGAAGTTCCAACATTCGGGATGCTGCTCGAAGGGACCTGTGGGGCAGTCGTCAATACGGGCTCCGCTCTCCGGATCGAAGGCGATCGGCGGCAGGCTCTTGGTCTCACCACTTGGTACGTCGAAAAAGCTGGGGCGGGCCTCGGTTCCGTGATCGAAAAAGCCGAGATCCGTGCCATCCGAGGCACTGATCCGGTGGATCAATCCCGTCTCGAGATCGGAGACGAAGAGTTGGCCGTGGTACGGATCAAAGGTGATGTTGCCGAGCGCGGCGCCTGTATTGGGGCGGCCTTGGTAGCGAATCTCAGCGAAGGGGCGAGGCCTGTATCCATTCCGGGCATCGAGCCGGTAGACAGTGCCGGGGCCGCCTCCGTCTCCCCACATGCCCTCCATCCAGTCGCCATTCGGTGCCAGATGCAGACCGAAGGCTGAGGTCGCGGTGACATAGATGTTGGGCGGACTTGCGTCGTCGACCGCGACGCCGAAGACCTGCCCGACCTCACGGGCCTGGATTTCCGCCCGCTGAGGCTCGTCAATCCAATGTTGGCCCTGAGGCGGCTGTTGGGGGGCCCTGAGATCGATGATGCTGCCGACAACGCCGTCGGGATCGATCCGGGCTTCGCCTTTCCCCTCATCGAGAACACCGGAAAACCGGGTGACGAATGCCTCTCCCGGTCGCAGCGGTTCAGGGTCGGCTGGTTGGGCTGAAGCTGTCTCAGTAAGAAGCGCGAGCAGAACTGCGATAACCAGCAGCCCACAACGACGGTGTTTGCGCGTGAGCTGGAGGCACCGGCTCCACGCACCTGATGTGGCCGATAGAACGTGCATAGGCCGCCCCCCACATAATTTCGGCCAGCCTAGCATGATCTTTGACCTGACGGGAGAGTTTAGATGCTGCTCATATGCAGCGCAGCCTTAGTCATGTTTTGAGAAGAACTTGCTCAGATCTTCTGATTGTACTCGCCCACTTCTGGCATTTTCGACAACAGGCCATCTATGTCCGCGAAAATGGCGCGCATGTTTTCTTCCGACGTCGGACTTTCGACGACAACCACCAGCTCCGGCTTATTGGAGGAGGCGCGGACGAGGCCCCAAGTCCCGTCCTCCAGAACCACGCGGACACCGTTCACGGTGATCAGCTCAGCGATCTTCTGCCCTGCAACAGGCGCCCCCTCAGCTTTCAATTTCTGGTAGTGCGCGACCACGCGGTCGACCACCTCGTACTTTTTCTCATCGGGACAGTGCGGTGACATGGTCGGCGACTGCCACGTCATAGGCAGCGCTCTCCGCAGGTCGGCAAGGG